>JAADFL010000111.1 GCA_013152945.1 Deltaproteobacteria bacterium
TAACAGGTGAGCGCAGAAGTCTGACAGATGATGATGTAATGCAAGATAATACCCGCATTTCCTTATCCGGTAATCGACTGATCTGGACCGACTGGCGCAATGGCAAGTGGACGTACAGCTCGTCTTACAATGCAGACATCTACCTGTATGACCTCGAGACGGGCAAGGAGTACAATGTCACGTATGACAGCAGAAAGGACCAGGAGTCAGGCGACGTGTACGGTGATTACGTGGTATGGACCGACCTGCGACACGGGTATCATGACATGACCGGGTGGTACGTGAACTCCGAGATCTACCTTCGCCGTGTACGTGGAGGGATATGGCCCCAGTGGAGGCTGACCAATACTCCAGAGCGCAACGAGTACTGGCCCCAGATCTACAAGAACTACATTATCTGGTACGCGTCGTACCCCAACCAGGACTACAGGTTTGACAAGCACGTGTACCTGTATGACTTCTCGGAGCTTGTAGGCGAGTAGGGGCGGTTCGCGAACCGCCCTTGCAGTTCCCTCCACCTCCCTCTCCCCCAGGCCGGCATCCTCCCCTCTGCCCAGTAGCTTACTCCTAGTCCTGTATCTTCGAGCCTCTCTCCAGGTACCCTGCTACTGACATATTCATTCGGCGGTACCACTGACATTTTAATTCGGCTACCACAGTCCACCCGCTTTTTTTTGACAAGTTGCACGTTTAACTTTACTACTTCGCAGGACTACAGTATTTTTGCCGCCGTAAAGAGAGGTGTGGAATATGACAGAAAAAGAGAAACCGATTTGTCCACATTGCAACAAACCCATGAGCAAGTGGATGCCGCCGCCGATGACATCCTGGGGTGATTATCCCCAGTATGTTTGCTTCAACGACGAATGTCCTTACTTTGTAAAGGGTTGGAAGTGGATGGCGGAACAGTACCAGCAGCGGGCTTCGTACAGGCACAGGTACGACCCCAACACCGGGGAAACCGGCCCCTTGCCTGTTTGGTCGCCTGCGGCCATGCGTAATTTGATAATTCCCGATGACCAGGATTAGAGGTGCGGCATGACGGATTTCAAAGCAATCGAAACTTTCAAGGAAACTATACTTCAAGATTACCCCAGGTTGGATGAAAGCCATGAATTCAAATTTTCATGTCATCCAGGGGTCGAGTGCTTCAATGTTTGTTGTTCGGACGTAAACATCTTCCTGGTTCCTTTCGACATCTTGAGATTGAGAACCAGGCTTGGTATCAGCACAGAGGAATTCCTGGACAACTATACCATTTCACCATTTACAAAAAAGCTCAAGTTTCCGGTAGTACAACTCAAAATGCGTGATGACGAAAATAAGACCTGTCCTTTTGTTGCTGAAGAGGGGTGCTCGGTGTACCCTGATAGGCCATGGGCCTGCAGGATGTACCCTGTGGGAAGCGCTTCCTCCAGGCCGGGCTTCAAGAGCGGAAAGGATTTCTATTTTCTCTTACATGAGGAACACTGCAAGGGTTTCAAAAGCGAAAAGGAGTGGACCATCAAGGAATGGGTCCATGACCAAGGTGCAGATGAGTATGAAAAACCGGGGGAATTGTACAAGGAGCTTGCTACGCACCCGTTCTTTCGCGGACCCGAGGCAGAGAATCTTTCACCACAGAAAATGGAAATGCTTCACATGGCTTGTTACAACCTGGACAAGTTCAGGACGTTTCTCTTCAAGAGCGGCTTTTTTGATAAGTTCGAGGTTGACCCAAAGACAAGGGAGGATCTTGAGAAGGACGACTTGAAACTTCTTGAGTTCGGCGCCAAGTGGGTCAGGTTTGCACTATTCGGTGAAAAGACAATAAAGATAAAAAAGCCTGTCCTTGAAGAGAAGGCGAAGAAGATGGGTATCGAGCCCCCACCTGACCTTTAAAACCGCGTTTCCAACCAAGCATCTGACCCCGGAGAACTCATTTGAAATCTGCCAGGGCTTTCTCGAGCAGCTTGGCCGGCGCATCGCCGCACGTGGTCTTGATCGCCGCATCAGTGGTTTGACCTTGAGAAATCCGTCTCAAGGCCCGGACCATGTCTCTGGCACCGCGTTTTTGTATTATGTAGGCCACCAGAGTCAAACTCTCCAAGTACGCAAGGGCCGAGATACTCTGGTCAGGGTTTATGAGTGCCTTGTCAAGACTACTTAGAGGCAGGAACCTTTTGAACCCCTGCAGCCTTGACAGCAAGGAGTCTTTGCGGCTGTCCTCCTGGAAATACTGGGCCAGGCCCTCCTGCAGCCATCTGGGGCAGTTGCTGCCGGCCAGGTCGAAAACCAGTGCATGGACGTACTCGTGCGAAGCGGTTACCTCCAGTTGATGGACGTCTGCTCTGGCTGTAAACAAGCGGATTTTACCATCGAATCCGCCTCCTGCCCAGGCAGGTGAGCCTGTGAGCCCCCTGAATTGTTGCCGGGTATAAAGCAGGGCTACCACCAGTCCCTGCGGTTCTGCTCCCAATTCACGCCGTAGCCTTTGCCGGGTCCGCTCAAGCGCAGACATGACCAAGTCGGCTGTTTGCCTGTCCCTCGGACCTTGGTACCTGATAATGAAGTGGCGCCCCAGCTTGCGAAGCTTGCCTTCCACTGCAGCTTCTTTGTTAATCCGCATTTCCATGGCTGCCGCTCTCAAGCTTCCGGGCGATGTATGGGTAAGCTTGGCCGCAGCCTTCTTTGCGGCTTGCACGTCATCCAGTTTCCAGGCAAGAAACGATTTTAACTCCAGTAATACCGGATCTGATGGCGATGCCAACAAACCCCGTTCCACCTGGACAAGGGCTGACTCGAACTCGTGGTTGGCCATGTGAGCCCTTGCGATCCCTGCCCTAAGCCCCGGTGAATCCGGAGCCAGGTCCAAGCCGGCCAGGAAGTCCTGGGCAGCAGAATTGGGTCGCCCGGCCTCGAGTTCCTGTTTTCCTGCTTGCTCGTACAACCAGGCTCTCAATCCCCTGGCACCGGCGAGTTTCCTGGCCTCCGGGTGTTCAAGAATGGCCTTTTCAAAACGTTTCAATCCTTGCTCCGCCTTGCCGTCCTCGGCAAGATCCCTTGCCTCTTGTGCGGCATCCACCACTCCTGCAAGGTCGCCAAGCATGCTGCGCCAATCAGGCGGAATGGGTTTACCCGGATTCCAGCCGAAATAAGACGGCTGCTCTGTCTTCTTTGGGTTTTCTCGTTTTTCTCCGGCTTGCCCGGCTTTTTCGATTTTTTTTGTTTCTAAATCAAGTGCCTTGATTGAGGTGGAGTTTTGCTCTCCATTGCCGGCTGACTGCTGATGTATCCCACGATCGTGAGATCCCTTTGCCGAGGCGCGCCCCTGTCTTATTTCCCGGCGTGTGGCTTTATGTATGTAAATGTAGTTTCTTATCAATAAGATAATTGCGGCGAGGCCAATGGCGGCAAGAATGATCCCAAGGATAGGGCTTCGTGTTTTTTGCTTTTTTACCGAGTGTTGCCTTCGTGCGCTGGATGGACCGGCCATGGTCACAGGTCTACCACAACCCGGGCATATTAAACCCTGGGACTCAACTTCACAGCCGCATGCAGGGCATCGCATGATCGTACTTTAGCATATAAATTCGAATTTACTAAAAAAAGGTGGTGCCAGGTCACAAAATATCATGGAGGCGGAAAAATATGCCCTTTAGGCACAAGTTATTCCTGGAAGAATCTGCGGGTACTGCCCTGATTGTGGGTGATTTGCACCTGCATCCGGGCAGGGACGGTGCACCTGGTACAGACTTGCTCTCCCTGGTCGAGTCATTGGATGAAAAGGATTTGCTTGTTCTGAATGGAGACGTGTTCGATCTCGACAGGGTTGGAGGTGAGCCGGAGCTTGGTTTCGGGCCTGGTGCGGCGGCAGCAAGGATCGCAAGATTCCTGGATGAATTTCCCGCCTTGGGCCAGGCCATGAAAACCTGGACCAGCCAAGGCGGCAAGGTTGTCTGGCTCGCAGGTAACCATGATGCAGAGGTATGCCTTCCTGAAGTTCAGGAGGCTGTCATAAACCGCCTGGGTATTGACAAGAGATCATTGTCATTTGGAGAAAAGCTTGTAATAAATAACGAAATTACCATAGAACACGGCCATCGGATGGACCCGGACAACAATTTCTATCCAACGACCAGTGCTGCCGTGAAACGGGGAAACCTGGAATCGCTACCCATGGGATGTCTGGTAACGAGAATGCTCCTTACCAGGATTCCCGAGTACAGGCGAAATGGAGAGCACAGGAGCAATCCATGGCAGATCTTTACCAGGCTTTTCAGACAGCACAAGTTGGCGGTTTTTAAAATGGTGGCACTGTATCTTGTTATGGCCCTGCGAATATGTAAATTGTCTGCAAGGGCGGCATACAGGGCTGATACAGCCCCCTGGTCGAGCACTTTTGGTATCCTTGCCGCTGCGCGCCGTTTGTACCTGGACAGGCTCCTCGCAGCCCTGTTTCTGGTGTCTCTCGGGATTGTGGCGTTTTCATCGTGGCTCATCGACAACGAAGTTCCTGTATACATTGCTCTTGCCTCACTATTCAATGCAGCATTCCTGTTGATCCCCACCAGGCGTGCCAGGTTGTACGGCTCCAGGGACATCGATTCTGTCCGAAACTATGCAGCAGGAATGGCAAGGCAAACAGGCACAAGCATTGTTATGGGTCATACTCATCAACCAGAGACAAAACCAATTGACGGGCAAGAATCCACGCTCTACCTGAACCATGGTTCATTTGCAAAAAAAATTGATGGCAAGAGGCCTCTTGGCGTGTACAGGCACGGATTATTGGAACTTGCATACTTTCCGCCCCCTCCGGGAATCAAGTCGGTCAAGGTCGCCTGACCGTTTGGCAACTTTGTGTGTTGCCGGAAAGGTTTTTGAACATTACTTTTTTCCTGTTGTCTTAATCGCTCTTTAGTATTGGGAGGTGTGCATTGAAACCTGCGATACTGGTTGTAGACATGCTTAACGATAATGTGCATGGCAAGTCCGCTTCCATCATGAGAGAGCAGGCCCTTGCTATAGTTCCTGCAATAAATATTTTACTGGACCATGCACATAACGTGGGATGGCCGGCATTTTTTGCGGCTGACAGCTTTCTTGAACAAGACTTTATCTTCAAAGGAAGGATGAAGCCCCATGCCATAAGAGGAACCAGGGGCGCAATGCCTATTCCTGAATTACATTTCAGGGAAAGGGATCACTACTTACCCAAGAGGAGGTTTTCAGCTTTTTTCAAAACAGACCTGGACCAGACACTACGGACAATGAACATAGACACGGTGGTTGTCACAGGCATTGCCACTAATTTTTGTGTTCTCGCAACTGCTTTCGATGCAGTTTGCAATGACTTTAACACTGTCATCCTGGAGGACTGCTGTGCTGCCGCAAAACCCGAATGGCACGAAGCTGCGTTATCTTGTTACAGGAAAAACGCCCTGGAACCACTGTTCAGGATAATGAAATCCGCTGACTTTTTTAGCCACGAAAAATGAGAAAACCTTTTCCATCATCAAGGTGTTCTCCTATATTGTACACGTCACAGCCGTACCCAAGCCATGGTGCCGAGGAAAGGACTCGAACCTTCACGGGAATACACCCACTGGACCCTGAACCCAGCGCGTCTACCAATTCCGCCACCCCGGCAGTAGATTTCAATGATCACAATTACTGCCCGATGTTCGAGCAGCCTTGCATTGCTAAACTTTCAGGAACGACTCTATGCCATTGATTAACCTTGTTTGCAAGATTTTTTTGATTTTCGAAATAATCTTTTTAGGTCCTGATTGGCATTATCGATCTTTGAAATTTCCTTGCAAGGGAACAAGGCGTTGTTGAGCGGCACCTAGACCGTCTGTTGAGTGCACTTGTCGCACTCGGGCTGGTCGAGCGGCAGGGGGAGGAGTTCGTGAACACGCCGGTGGCGAGCCGGCTTCGAGCCGATCGAGAGTTTTGATACGAGCCAGCATAGCTCGGTATTGGTAGCCGAAGTGCGAACTGACGCCAAGAGTGCAAAGAAAGACTGACAAGGAGTAAGATACAGCATAAAAACGACGCAAATAACAAATGAACAAAACTCGCTCCTGGTCAAAAGAATCACGACCAATTTTGGCTCATGATTAATAAAAACAGTCGTGAATGCCGTTTGAGCAGGGATAATATACACAGTGCTTGCGAATTAGCCAAGGGCCTGTTTTACATGATCCGGGCATGGCAGGCATCATGTAAAGATTCGAAGGATTACTTATCTCCGAAAGGAATACGGGTTTACCCAGCCTTCAGGTCTCTGCGTAACCTTGTTTGATTAACGCCAATGACTCAACTCTCATGTGGAGGTGATACAATTTGTCTATTATGTCTCAATATGCAGTCACGCCGGGTCTGAAGTGTAATTCGTTAGTCGTTGCTTGTGGTTACGTGTAAAATGTCAAGGCTTGTCATGACAAGATATGAGAACATGTATCATTGACCGGGCGGAAAACAATCTTGAAATACGGGTTCGAGTCGAGAATCATGTAATAAATAATAACAATTAAATCAATGGGTTATATGAAACAAACACCTGCTGCTCACACTTGGCATGATGCTTGCTGATTCACAAGTCCCTGGTGCGAACATTTGCAATCTTTGATTATTGGATACAGGAGGTCTTGATGCCGTCTATCAACAAACTCAAGTGGGGCGCAGTGGTTAGTTTTATCGTGGCAATGATTGTCATTCTTGGAGCAGGCATCTCTGCATATAGGCAGATGGCGCCTTATCCTGGAAAAGTGGTAGGCCCAAAAGGGGACACCCTGATGACCAGGGAGGACATCCTGGCCGGTCAGGATGTGTATCAGAAGTATGGCCTCATGGACCATGGCAGCGTATGGGGCCACGGGTCCCAGCGGGGGCCCGAGTTCTCGGCCCTTACATTGCACAAGGTGGGAAAGGTTGTCCGCGGTGAGATTGCAAAGGAAAAGTACGGCAAGAAATTCTCCGGGCTTGTTCCCCTGGAGCAGAAAGTGGTTAATTTAAGGACAGGCGAGCACATAAAGAAAAATCGGTACGACGAGTCATCCGATGTACTTTATCTCACAAAAGAGCAAACGATTGCCTTTGAAAAGGTGGTGACGTACTGGAAGCAGGTCTTTGAAACAGGCCTGAAGGATTATGGAATTCTCCCAAACACGGTTTCGGGTGCCCTCGAGCGGGAAAACCTGGCCAAGTTCTTTTTCTGGACCGCCTGGGTGGCATCCACTGCAAGGCCTGGCGAGACCTATTCATATACCAACAACTGGCCGCACGATGAAACAGTGGGCAACAACGCACCTACCTCCACTTACCTATGGAGTATCGGTGGAATACTATCCCTGTTCCTTGTGCTGGGTTTCTTTATCTGGTTCGTGCACCGTTACAAGATGTGGTATGGCGGGGCCAAGGGGCCCAGGCTGGCCGAGAAACTCATTGAAATGCCGCTTACGTCCAGCCAACGAAAGTCGGCGAAGTTCTTACTCGTCGTTATCCTGTTGTTTTTGACACAGACTTTATTCGGCGGGTTGCTGGCGCACTACACGGTCAGTCCGGGCAGCTTCTACATGGATTTCGTTGCGAACCTGATACCATATAGTTGGGCCAAGACATGGCACCTTCAGCTAGCGATTTTCTGGATTGCCACGACCTGGGTGGCATCTGCAATATACCTGGCCCCTATTATAGGAGGAAAGGAACCTAAAGGTCAGGGCGTACTGGTTCAAATATTGTTCGTAGCGATTATTTTGGTTGCAGTGGGAAGCTTGGCGGGCGAAGTGCTGGGTATCAAGGACAAGCTGGGTGATTTTTGGTTTTGGTTCGGTCACCAGGGTTGGGAATTTCTGGAACTGGGCAGGGTATGGCAAATTCTGTTGTTCGTTGGCCTGATTGCCTGGCTTTTCATTGTTTACCGGGCTGTGGCGAGCCACCTGAAAGCCAAGCACAATGACGAGTATTCATCTTTGATCTGGTTCTATGTTTTCTCTGCTGTCATGGTAGTGGCGTTCTTTGGGTTCGGCCTGTTTTACGGAAGGGGGACCCACCTTACCTTGGCTGATTACTGGCGTTGGTTCGTGGTACACATCTGGGTGGAGAGCATCTTCGAGTTTTTCGGCGTCGCCGTGATTTCTCTCCTCCTGGTAAGCATGGGCCTTGTGTCCGCCAAGTCCGCATTGAGGACCGCCTACTTTACTGCGGCGCTTACGTTTCTTAGTGGAATAATCGGTACGGCCCACCATTACTACTGGTTCGGTGGACCGTCTTTTTGGGTTGGCATAGGCAGTGTGTTCTCGTCCATGGAGCCTGTCCCACTCTTCGGATTGGTTGTAAGAGCCTTGTTGGAGTACAAGGCAATTCGGGATGAGGGACGTGAGTTCCCATACAAGTGGCCCATGTACTTCCTGGTGGCATCATCGTTCTGGAATTTCCTTGGCGCAGGAGTGTTCGGGTTCCTTATCAACCTGCCGATAGTGAACTACTATGAACACGGCACGTATCTCACCATGAACCACGCCCATGCAGCCATGTTCGGGACATACGGCATGCTTTCGATTGCACTGTTGCTGTTCTCATGGCGTGGCATGGTCAAGAAGGAATATTGGAGCGACAAGATACTGAAGGTCTCTTTTTACGGTCTAAACGTTGGCTTGCTTCTCCTCACGTTGGGAACCTTGTTTCCGGTCGGCATCATCCAAGCCTGGATCAGCTATGATCAGGGCTTGTGGATGGCAAGGGATGCCTCTTTCTTCCAAAAGGGTGCGATCACATTCCTGGGCCATGCAAGGATAATCGCGGACTCTGTGATCATACTGCTGGGTGTAGTGCCTCTTGCTTACTTTCTTCTCACTACGTTCAATAAGCTAAAGCCAAAGGGTATTGCAGACGGTGAATCTGTGTGGAAGGAGCTGGGAGTCGATCTTTAGGGCCATACGCGCTTTCTCGTTCTTTCGAGCGGCAATGGTCTTGGCTTTTTGTAAGGCACTTGGTGCAGGCTGTCCAATGCTGCGAGGCACTTGGTGGATGTGTATAGCGGGTCAAAAACCCCTTGAACATGTGCATGATTAAGACTATACGTCTCACATGGCTCGCGTGGTCTTCGTCCAGGACATTCATTACGAACAAATCGGAATAATGAGCCTTTCTGCGTACTTGAGGCAAGCCGGGCACAAGACGAGTCTGGTCATAGGCACGGGGAAAAGGGTTGCCAAGGCTGTTATCAAGGAGAAGCCAGACCTGGTTGCGCTCTCCGTGATGTCCTACCAGCGCGCATGGGCTAAAAACCTTGTGCAGGAGTTGAAGCGTCTCGGATTAAGGGCTCCAATTCTTGGGGGCGGGATACATCTTACTCAAAATCCCGATGATTACGCATTATTGGGTCTTGACTCTATTTGCAGGGGTGAAGGTGAGGAAGCTCTGCTCGAAGCGGTTCAAGTCATCGGGAATGGTCATGGCCTGGAAAGTGTTGCAAATTTCAGTGGGCCGGGTTTCAGTAATGCCCCAAGGCCGCTGATGCAAAACCTGGATGACCTGCCCTTTCTGGACAGGAGTATATATGAACGTTATTTGTTCTTCAGGGTGACCAGGGTGCGACAGGTCATGGCTTCGAGGGGCTGTCCCTTTTCGTGTCCGTACTGTCACAATGTTCACGTGCGTAGATTGTATCCCAAGGGTACACGCTGGGTCAGGATGTACAGCCCGGGCAGGGTGGTGGAAGAGCTGGAGGCTGTGAAAAAAGACTATTCTCCGGCGATATTCAGGTTTCAAGACGATCTTTTCGGCATGGATGTACATTGGCTGCATGAATTCCTGGAATTGTATAGGAGACGCGCGGTAGGTGTCTCTTTCCAGGTGCAGACACGCGCGGATACGCTGGATGAAGCAATGGTCAAAGAGCTTGCGGACGCCGGTTGCGTTACTGTTACCGTGGGCCTTGAAACAGGCGACGAGGGCTTGCGGAACAAGGTCCTGGGCAAGGGCGTCGCAGATGAAACGTACTTGAAGCTGGCCCAGGCCTGCAAGCGGTACGGACTCGGGTTCACTACAAATAACATGTTCGGGCTTCCCGGAGAGGGCGTGGACCAGGCCATCAAGACCGTATCTTTCAATGCCAGGCTCAAAACAGCCAGGATGGACAATGATATATTCAAGCCGTATCGAGGGCTCGACCTCACGAAAAAGGCTATCTTGGACGGTCTTTTAAAAGAAGGAGACTTGGATCGCCTGGACGAGTCTGCATTCAAGATGCGGAGGAGTATCTTGCGTCATCCCGAGATACACAGGGTGGAAAACGTGCACAAGTTGTCCATATTGGGTGCCAGGGTACCCGCATTGATACCGCTCCTGAGGCATCTGTCGCGGGTTCCTCCAAACCCGGTGTTCGATGGTCTCTTTCTCTTGACGGCTTTTACCGAGTATCTTAGGAATGACCTGTGGATAAACCCGGTTGAAACATTGTTGCGGTTGGTTCTGAACATACGTGCCGTCTTGTAGCACATCAAGCAATAGTGCTTGACAGGTAGTCGAGCGTGCAATTAGCATCCGTTGTCCATTAAGGTTGGTATCCTTTTTGGCGACGTGAGGCTAGTGATGGATGTTGTCCTGGGCTGCCCTTTTCCAAGGCCTTATGGGATCGACCTGGGCTTGGGATACCTTGCCACGGCCCTTAGGCGTAATGGCCTGGCGGTTGAGATAGAAGATTTATGCCGGCCGTTTTCAAGCCCCAAATCCTTTGCAGCCAAGGTGGCGGTATCGAGGCCAAAGGTCGTGGGGTTCAAGGTATGGACCCCTGCTTTGGGTCTTGTGAGGAAGTACGTGCGTGCTGTCAGGGAGGCTGTTCCCGGTGTGCAACTGATTGTCGGAGGTCCCCACGTAACCGCCGTGGGCAGGGGGGTGTTCGAGGATATTTCTTCCGGCGGTATCGACTATGCGTTCAGGGGCGAGGCAGAAGAAGGCCTGCCTGTCCTTGTTCGGGAAGTGCTTCGGGGAAAAAGTCCGAGGAAAAACGTGTTACAGGGAATACCCGGTCTAATCTGGCGGGATGAAGGCAGGGTGCGGAGTAATAGCCAGTCATTTGTCGAAAACCTGGATGATCTTGGCTCTCCTGCCTGGGACCTTTTCGACTTCGACAGGTACCATAATCTCAAGTCGTACAGCCTGTCCAGGGGTGGGACGTCAGGGATCAGTTGGTTCCATGTTCAGGCCACCAGGGGATGCCCAAATCACTGCACGTATTGCCTTGCCCCCCGGCTTGCAGGCTCAAGGCTTCGCAAGCACAGTCCGGGCGTCCTGGCCTCCCAGCTTGAGAACCTGAGAAAAAGTCACGGGGTAACTCACGTAGCCTTTGCAGACGATAATTTAACCCAGGACCGTGAATATGCACTCTCTCTCTTCTCCAAAATAGGCGGTACCGGCGTCTCGTGGGACTGTACTTCCAATGGCGTGGACTTTAGGACAATTGACCGGGAGCTTGTAAAGGCCATGATATCCGCCGGATGCACTGCGATTACCTTTGGCGTGGAATCCGGCTCAGAGCATGTACTCAAGCTGATGAACCGGAATTACTCGCCAAAGGATGTGAAAAGGGCGATTAGAGAAGTCAGGGCTGCAGGGAACTTGTGGCTCGAGAGTTTTTTCATCATTGGATTTCCGGGAGAGACATCGAGGGATATTCTGGATACGTTGCACCTTGTCGCCACACTGGACGTGGACCAGGCGAACTTCAATCTGTTCACGCCTTGGCCGGGTATTCCAATAACCCGGAAATTACAGCGGGAGGGCAAGCTGTCCGAGGTGCTGCCGAGCCAGGCATGGTACGAGAAGCCTACGAAGTACAAGGGTTCACTGTCTCCTTGGCAGCAGGGTTTGTATTTTGTGGGTGCACACGTTGTATTTTATTCCAGGCCTTCGAGGCTGCTGCGTATTCTACATAAGCTCGGCCTGAAGGGAGTGATCGTTGGTGTCGACCTGGTCTTGTTGAATGTGTTCTTGAAGGCCAGGGATTAGCGAGGGCTTCACTTCAACTCCATTTCGTGGCACGGCCCTCGTGTATCGTCGCCTGTCTTGACAATGTACTCTCGGTTACGTTAATTACTTCAAGCTCTTTCGCTGCCCCGGGAGATATTTTGGGAGTTGCCGGCAAATGAAGGTTCTTCTTGTCAGGCCAAAACCTTGGCTCGTGGACCATATATTAAACAAGCCATACCAGGATAAGATGGACATATTATGGGTCAGGCGGTATCCGCCTGCAGGACTCGCCCATTGTGCGGCATTCCTGGAACAGGCAGGGCACGAGGTAAAAATAATAGACGGCGAAACCCTTTGGCTGCCTGTCGAAGCTGCGCAGTATGAAGCCGGGAAGTTCAATCCGGACCTGGTAATAGGCCAGGTCAATTTCATGAACCCTGTCGACGATCATTTGTATGTCTCGTCAGTGGCCCGAACAGTAGGGGTTCCCCTGGTGTTGCGGGGGCACTTGGGGAGGAACTACCCGGAAGAAGCAGCTTTGATGGACGGTGCAACAGGGGTTCTTACCGGAAAGGGCCTGGTATCCGCGGTTGATGTTGCGAATGTGCTGGAAAACGGAGGCGACCTGGCAACCGTGGCAGGGCTTGCATTCAGAAAAAATGATAAAGTTGTTATCACCGGGCCCGAGCGCTTGGGTGAACCAGACTCCTGGCCTTTACCGGCGCGTCATCTTTTGGACAACGGCGCATACATGTGCCTTGCCGTGAGGCGGCATCCGTTTACCACTTTGCACGGTTCGGGAGGTTGTCCCCATAGGTGCGTGTATTGTATCGACTCCAAAACACGGTACTGGGCCAGATCGCCGAAAAGCATTGTGCAGGAAATGGAAATCTGCCGGAAAGACCTGGGAATACGCGAGTTCTCTTTCCTGGACCCCATGTTCAATATTACCGAGGAAAGGACGGCACAGGTCTGCGAAGCGATAATCAAGTCAAAACTTGATATTTCATTTACCATAAAGGCGAGAGCCGATGTGATCGACGGATCCATGGCAAAGCTGTTGGCCAGGGCCGGATGCACGAGGGTCGGAATAGGGATCGAGAGCGGCAGCGAAGAGGTACTCGGCGACCTGCACAGAGAGATGAGCCTGGGAACGATTGAACGGGCGGTGCAGGCCCTCAAAGCAGCAGGGATAATGGTCATGGGTTACGTGCAGGTCGGCAACGTGGGTGAAACATGGAGTACTTTTTCAAGGACCATGGACTTTACCCTAGGCCTGAAACTCGACCTGATCGCAGTGGGTGTTACGATACCTTTGCCGGGAACGGAAATTCATCGCCGTCTCCTTGAAGAGGGCAGGCCCGATCCATGGCTGATTCGCTTGAGGGTGAAACCAGGGACGCCTGTGGATGCGGAATCCATGAGGCCGGCCGGTGTAGACGTGGGAAGAGAGAAACTCGAAGAGTGGCGGGATCTCTTGTACAAACGTTTTTTCATGCATCCTTCGTACATGCGTAACATTGTCTTTACCAGGCAACCATGGGTAAGTATGCATCGCCTGCCAAAGGTGGCTTGGACCAACTTTAGGACCCGGGCCAAGGGTTTCCTGGAGAAGCAGGTTTTCATACATGGCGGCATAGTATGAGATGATCCGGGACCGGCTTGAACATGAGTAACTTCCCATGGTCCCGGAAGTGACATCAAAAAAAGTGCACATGGATTATTACGGCAGGTTTCATTGTAATATCAGACCTCGTCATAACAGGTATTGGCTCTAAAAAAGGTAAGGTACCAGTTTCTTTGTCCTTGCTGAATAATCCCTGTAGGCCTCACCCAATTTTCTCCTTAGTGCCAACTCCTCCCTGGCCATCCTGTGCGCCACCGAGGGAAGGCTCAGTGCCAGCGTGGCCAGGATTCCCGCCAGGCTTGCAGCAGCAAGGGATGCTCCAAGAAGATATAGCAGGGACCCGGTGTAGGAAGGGTGTCTGATTAGTTTGTACGGGCCATTCTGTACGAGTCGATGCTCCTGGTGTACCTGCACCGTGAGCGTAAAAAACCTGCCCAATGTCTTGATTGCCCATGCTCTTAAAATGATTCCCAGTAATGCCATGCAGGCTCCCACGACCAGGCCTGTCTTGGCCCAGGCAGGATCAGGGTTGAACCAGGCCCTTTCCACAGCAGCCACAGGTATCGGAACCTGGACCGACAGCCAGATCCAGGCAGCATCCCTGGATCGCAGAGTTCCTGGTTTGAAAGGCTCCCTTGCAAGAGATTCGGCCAAGTCTTTGAGCAGGATTAAAATGCACAGTGCCGCTCCCCAGGGCAGGGCCGGGAAGTTCCACGGCAATGTCCACGAGAGGATGGATAAAACCGCAATCCAGGCGGCCAGCCTGAAAGGGCTCGTGGCCAATGCCATTGCCCTGAAGGCGAGAGCACTCCTTTTCAATCATCCTCCCACGGCGGTGATGCAACCGGATATTGTCATGGGTCGTTCAGCTCTTTCTTTGGTTAATATGAAGCCGCATTGCTATTTATTCTCTTTCTTCCCCTATTTCCCGGGGAACAGGTGCGGTTTTGGCCAGTGGGAAGCGGGGAAGCACGACAGCGAATCTCGATACACTGGCCATGTCGCCCGGCTCCAGTTCGGCCGGCCACTTGGCAGGGGACTTGGGCCTGCCTGCCAAGGGGAATAGAGCCAGCCTGTTTTCAGGCACTGCATACCTTGATTGTATCAATGCCATGCCGAATTGCTTGTGGGCTACTCCTGCAATGCTGGTTACAGTGCCGATACACTTGCCAGTACCGGCATCGGCTACCGGGCTACCCGGCCTTGGCACCCTGCCGCGATCGTCCTCCAACTCGAAGCAAACGATCTTCCGGTCTTGGTGTCGCACCCATTCGAGGCACTTGCTTCTTCCGATAAAAAACGGCTTATGGAGCTTGACGAATCCGCCGTACCCCGCCTCGACAGGGGAAACATTGTTGGGGCCGGCCAGTTCATGGCCGTGCAAGGGCAGACCTGCCTCTGTCCTGGTGGAATCACGTGCAGCCAAGCCTGCCGGAATCACTCCAAGATCGTTGCCGGCCTCGAGGATGCTTCTCCAAACAACGGGACCTGCATCGGGATGCACGTACAACTCGAATCCGATTCTCTCGCCTGTATATCCAGTTCTTGAAATAATTGCATGAGCACCCTTGATCTCTGTCTCCATGAACCAGAACGGACGAAGTTCTCCCAGTCGCCTTACAGCATCCGGGTCTTTGACCAGCCTGGCCAATGTTTGAAAAGATGCCGGGCCTTGTAAGGCCATGTCGATCCTCTGGTCGTCACCGCTGGACGGGTCCTTGAGGTTTCGTATTGTGGCGCCGCCTTCCATGCGACGCCATGTATTGTTGAAATCCACGTCCACGTCACCCTGGTTTACGGCGCGCAGCCAGGCCTCGTCTTCCTCTGCATTGGCTGCATTTACCACTACCATGAACCTGTCCCGGGACCTCCTGTATACCAGGATGTCATCTATTACCCGGCCGTCAGGGGCCAAGAGGTACGAGTAGTGGGCCTTGTTGTCGAAAAGGGCCGGGACATAGTTCGTGGTGGCAAGGTTCAGGAATCGCTCCGCCCGTGGACCGGTGACCTCGAGCACACCCATGTGGCTGACATCGAATAGGCCTGCTGTCATTCTTACAGCCTGGTGCTCTTCTGCAAGCCCCTTGTACCTCATGGGCATGAGCCAGCCTGCGAACGGGGCCATGGCATGCTTGGTAGTCAGTTTTACGTGCTCATCGTACAGGCAGGTCATTCTTGCTTCCTCTTTTGCCGGTTCGAATGTAAATGTTTTACTTGTTTTTGGAGCCGGCTTGTTTTGAAACACGGCTTGCTGACCGATGAAAAAAGTCTTTTCAGCCAGATCCGCTTTTTCGGCCACGATTTGGGCAGATGCACCTGATAAAGTGCTTCCGCCAGGAGCTTTCGGCAAATCACCTCTTTTTTTGAGTTCATCGAGTCTGTCAGGAAATTCCATCGTCAAATCATGGATCACGGCAGGACCGGCTGCCTTTGCGTACAGGTCCCCGGCGATCTTTACATAACCATCGGATAGTTCACGCAGCCATGCCAGTACAAACCCGGGGTCGCCGGCCTCCAGGGTCAAAATAAAATCCGTCCTGCAGCCTGCCCGATCCTTCAGTCTCTTTATCCTTCCTTCGGCAATACACTTTCCTGAAGCCGAGAGCACGAGGGTGTCGATTTCGTTTCCGGGACCAAGGGAGAAGACATCTGCAGTGCAAGCATCATTGAGCAAATGGGCCGATCTCCGTCCCCTGACCTCGATTACCAGGGGATGATTATTGGACCATTCTTGACCGCTATTGTGAAGAAAATACGGGTAGGAAGCAAGTTCGCCTTCATGCGGGTCGACCGAAAAAAGAAGCTTCTCCACGTCGGCTCTCACATCCGCCAAAACCGCGGGATCGATCTTGCCTCTGCCTTGTGGAGCAGCTCCGCCGAGGTACTCGAATGGCTCAATGGCTTTTAGCACTCTTGCTATAAGTTTTGCCAATTCGATCATATGTTTTTCTGTCATTCCCCTCTGGCTGACCCAGGTGGTGCCCAGCCTGATTGCGCTGGGATGGGCTGCATTGGTGTCACCCCTGATTGTATTCTTGTTACATGTAATTTGTGCCAGGTCGAGTATCCTGGAGGCTGTCTCACCGGTCAGGCTGATACCTTCGGAGCCTTTCAAGGGTGTTAAATCCAGGAGCAGCATGTGGGTGTTCGTGCCCCCGTACGCGAGCTTGAGACCCTGGTCTTCCAAGCTCCCGGCAAGGGCTGCGGCATTCTCCTGCACCTGCTTCATCATTGTTTTGAATTCCCGGGATGCGGCAATCTTGAAGGCAACCGCCTTGGCTGCCATGGTGTGGAGGTGTGGACCTCCCTGTTCGCCGGGAAAGACCGCCATGTTTATTCTCTTGGCCTTTTCAGGGTCTGTGCAAAGGATGACCGCACCCCTGGGCCCGCACATCGTCTTATGGGTGGTGAAGCTTACTACATCGGCGTGACCGATTGGACTGTTGACATGACCCGCCGCCACCAGCCCGGCGGTGTGCGCAATATCCGCCAGGAGTATCGGCTTGCCAGGCACCTTGTCTGCAATCTCTCTGAAACGTTGCCAGTCTATGTCCCATGGGTATGCCGAGAATCCGGCGATTATCAGCTTGGGCCTTGTGGCCAAGGCTGTTTTTTCGATAGCATCATAATCCAGTGACCCCTTGGCGCTTACTTCGTAAGAGAAGACATCGTATCTCTTGCCGGAACGGTTTACCGGGCTTCCATGCGTGAGGTGACCCCCATGGGCCAATGTCAGGCCCAATACTCTGTCACCGGGATCCAGAAAAGCTTCGTACACCGCATTGTTCGCTGCAGCTCCGGACATTGGTTGCACATTTGCAAATATTCGTTCCGGTGGAATATCATCGTTGGCAAATACCTCTGCAACTCTTCTTTTTGCAAGGGCTTCCAGGATGTCCGCATATTCACAACCCTTGTAATACCTTGGATCGCCGTACCTTCTGACGTAAGAGAGCTGCTCGGCCAGGTCTTGGATTTCTTCTTCAGTGGAGCTTGACAAGAGCCTGGATGGATATCCTTCCGCATAGATGTGGGAAAACGATCCTGCCAGGGCATCCTTGACGGCCTTGGGAGAAATGCTCTCGGACGCTATCAATATAATCTTTCTCGCCTGCCTTTGTTTCTCAATACCTTCAAGGCGGCTCATGAACGGATCCATTTCTTCAAGACCAAGCCCAAGTATTCGATCTGCCATTATAGGTCTCTCCTTTCCTTCGTGCCGGCCTCTTGAAAGTCGTGCCAGGGCCGGTGCAGGACATTACTACTCCATGAGGGGACCAGGTGGCAAGATCGGCCCGGACATTACTATATGGCTTTGTTTTGGGCAGCCTTGACAACACCCGGTGTCTTCATTCTAATAATATTCGGACTAATAGCACTCGGACTAATAGTCTTCGGATCAACAGCTTTCGACCTTGCAAGCGGTTTTTGGAGACATAATTCGCTTATGAATGTTGTTTGTCAGACCAAAGCGCCGGCTAATGGATTGTATGCCGGATGGCGTTTCCCGGGACGAGTGCGATATGGGCCGCGATCACCCGGCTCCCGGAACGGGCGTTGTCCAATGTCGGCGGTGCCCGGTTTGACCTTTCCTGTATCAAATGGAGGCATGTACACATGATTGGAGGCGCCGCTGGTGCAGGAGGTTCGAGGAGCCGTTGGATATTGGTCATGGCATGTGTGATTGTTGTATTTTCCACCCATTTCGAGTCATTTGGTATGGGACTGGCAGATTACGATGACTGGTGGCCTCCCAACCTGGCTGAAGAACTTGCCCGGCCCCAGGATGGCCAAAGTTTTTTCGAGATGCTGGAAATAACTGCTGCCCGCCCGCCCAGGTTGGCCCAAGTCCTGCCTGCCATGGTTTTGGCTGTTGCTTGGGCCATGGGTGGGGGAGCACCCTTTCTTCTCCACTTGTTCATCTTGTTGGCACACATTCTTTGTGCGCTGGCACTCTATAGATTGAGCAACAGGCTCGGAGTTAAACCTGGTGCCGCCTGGACCGCGACATTGCTTTTCTGCGCCTCGCCATGGTCCTTTGAGATCGGCCCTTTGGCCGCCAACATGGACTGGGTTATGGTGACAGGACTTTTGCTGTTTTCCGCATCATTGTTTATGGACTTTCTGGAGCAAGGAATGCATGGCCGATATGTCTGGTCGATTGTGCTTTTCTTGACGGCCCTCACATGCAGGGAGACAGCGGTTATCGCTCCGGTGTTGTTCCTGGCCCTTCTAGTCGTTACGGGCCGGACAAGGGAGAAATGGCCGGCCCTCGTGCCATACATTGTAATTGCAGCGGCTGCATTCATGGTATTGTTTGTATTGTTCAGGCCCGAACTTCCCTTGACCAAACCCGCAATTCCCCGGTCTTGGTTGCTTTCAGGCGATCCGAATGCAGCGGCTGTTACAGCTCTGGGCATTGTCAGAGGCTTGTTTCAGGCGAACCCGGGCCAGGTTGAATCCGGATCAGCCTTGGCCTTGGCCGCAATTCTTGGGGTTGCTTTTTTTGTCCTGTCCATTCTCTCTTTTCGTTCGAAGAACAAGACGGCGGTATACTTTTTTACAGCCTGGACAGCAGTCATGCTGGTGCCTCTGGCCTTTGTGTCAGGCGGATACATGGACCTGGAGGCAAGGTTATTCTATCCTGCTTCTGCAGGCCTTTTGAGCCTGGCGTCCATGGGATTATGGAACGGTTTGCCGAATACTGGTGTGAAAAAGGTGCGATTTGCTGCGGCTGGTTTGATGGTCCTGTTTTCCGGTTCGATCACGGTTGCGTATGAATCCGGTTACGTTGACTCAAGGGCAGGGGAGGAGAGACACATCGCGATGATGCAGGCATTGGCGTTACAGCTTGAATGTGGAACGACCTTGGCGTTGCTTGATACCGGGCCGATGGATGAGGCCGCTCATACTGCGGCCTTGATAGCGGCAAGGGCGTCGAAGCCATGCTTGAGATATGTTTTTGTTAAAAATCCCCGGGTATCGGAGAAGTGCCCATACCGTTTCCGGCAGATTTCAAACAAGCTGGTACTTGTATTTGCATATGCGGGCTCATACTTCAGGGCGGATGTCTTGACAGCGGCCCGGTACCTTGGGAAAACGGATTTTGTCGATGATCCCAATCTTTCCCGTGCCGGTTGCCTGGCCAACGATATTAATGGACCGTTTTTGACAGGAGAGATAGTGCGGTACGACAGAGTCTTGGACATACTTGGGAAACACTAGAAATGTTGCCTCTAATCAGATGAGTATGACGAGTCGCGTTATTTTTTGAGGTATAAATTTTGTTTGACTAAGAATGTAACATGAAAAATATATTTGTAACACCGAATAACAGTATTGGTGTAATTCCTTCTTTGCCTTGACAGGTGAAAGGCTTAGTGGTACCAGGATAGTCCGATGTTGAGGGCGGGCCTGAAAAAAAGTGCTTGCCCGATGCAGGTGGTTGTGCGGATAACCCTGCAGCATCGTATAAGAAATAATAGAGGTACCGGTTCAAAAAGGTGTCTCTTGGAATGCCAGGGAGGAATGAGATGGCTGCACAGGTGATTTCAGGAAAAAAAGTTGCCAAGGAGATTAGGGAAGAGCTCAAAATCGAAACTGAAAAGCTCATCCGGGATACAGGGGTTCAGCCTGGTCTGGTTACGATTTTGGTCGGCGAAAACCCTGCTTCAGTAAGCTATGTGACCGCCAAGGGCAAGGCGGCAAAGAAACTCGGGTTCAATTCGATACAGGAAAACGTGCCGGCGGACATATCAGAGGAGAATCTCCTGGCTCTGGTGGAAAAGTACAATAATGATTCATCGATACATGGAATACTGGTTCAACTCCCGATTCCAAAGCACATCAATGATAAAAAGATTCTCTATGCAATCGATCCCGACAAAGACGTGGATGCTTTCCATCCCATGAACGTGGGGCGCATGGTGATAGGCGAGCCTGTATTTCTACCTTGCACGCCGGCAGGAATACAAGAGTTGATCGTCCGTAGCGGAGTGAACACGGAAGGTGCGGAGGTCGTGGTTGTCGGCCGTTCCAATATCGTGGGCAAACCTATCGCCAACATGATGCTTCAAAAGGCAAAGGGCGCCAACTCTACTGTCACCGTGGTCCACACAAGGACCAGGGACATGGCCGAACACACCAGACGTGCCGATATCCTTATCGTGGCTGCAGGCGCACCAAAGGCGGTGACAGCAGACATGGTCAAGGAAGGCGCCGCCGTAATAGACGTGGGAGTGAATAGGATCGGAACCACCGAGTCCGGCAAGGCCAAGCTGTGCGGCGACGTGGACTACGAACCCGTGGCGGAGAAGGCCGGGTACATCACCCCGGTTCCGGGCGGCGTCGGCCCAATGACCATTACTATGCTGATGAAGAACACGTTGAAAGCGGCACAGGTTGCTGCGTCAAAGAAGTGAAAGCGGAGTTGATGATTTGAAGGGGCGCGTGATAGCTGTTGCCGGTAAGGGCGGAACAGGTAAGACTACTATTGGTGCTTTGCTCATCAGGTCGGCGTTGAAATCCAAGGTCGAGCCCATATTGGCTGTGGATGCGGATCCGAACTATTGTCTTGGTGAGGCAATGGGAATGGATGTGGGAGAGACTGTGGGCCTGTTGCGGGAGGATTTCGGCAAGCTGGGGTCCGATCTTCCTCCAGGTATGTCCAAGGCCAATTACCTGGAAATGCAAGCCAACAAGGCTGTGGTTGAAGGTGATGGCGTCGATTTGGTTACCATGGGCAGGCAAGAGGGACCGGGCTGCTATTGCTTCGCAAATGACGTGCTTCGCTCTGTCGTCGACAACTTGCAGGACAACTATCCACTGGTAGTAGTTGACAACGAGGCAGGGTTGGAGCACTTGAGCAGGCGTACCACGCGGCATGTGGACTGGATGGTAATGGTATCGGATCCTGCGCCAAAGGGCTTACGTGCAATAGAGAGAGTGCTGGGACTGATAGGTGAACTCAAACTGGATGTTAGGAAGAAGAGCCTGGTTATAAACAGGGTCCCGGAAAAGGGGCTGGATCCTGCACTGTTGGAACGTGCTGAAAAGATGCGCTTGGATGCTCCGCCGCTCTTGGTTCCGGCAGACCATGAAATCGAAAAGAAGGACATTGCCGGGGAATCTTTGCTGGATATTGAAAATTGTCAATCCTGCGGGCTGGTGGATGAGCTTTTCTCCCAAATCATGGAAAGAACGTGAAGAAAGAGGGAAAGACCATGGAAAAGAACAAGAAAGTAAAAGTCAAATCGCGGACAGGAGAAGAAGTCGAAATTATCGGAGGAACGTATGAAGCCGGAAAACCCACTTTCGGCGAGCGATTGAACTGGCTTGCCAATTTGACAACCCGCGAAGAGAAGCTGAAGTATATCAAGACTGCTCATCGGTATTGGTACAGCAAGGATTGGTATGGAAGCGAGAAGCGCAAAAATCCTGCTTAGGATTTCGCACCTGCGGCAGATTATAAAATATCGCCCTTGTTGGAAGAACCAGGGCTGAACGAAAAGGGGAATTTATCATGGCAATTGAAATTCCGAAAAAAGTTTATGCGGGAAATGTAAGGGAGATCACTATCGGTGATGGAGATCATACCATAAAAGTCGGTGGCGAGACGACCATGCCGTTTCACCTGTTCGAAGGAGAGATGCCGAATCCTCCCAAATTCGCCCTCGAAGTGAACGACGTGGAACCCAAGGAATGGGCAGACACATTGAAAGAGGTATACGGGGATGTCTGGTCCGACCCGGCTGCATGGGCGAAAAGGTGTGTGGAGTTAGGGGCTGACCTCATACACTTCGAAATGGTGGGCACTGATCCCAACGGCATGGACCGGCCTGCGGCAGAGGCTGCCGACGTGGCAAAGAAGGTTATTGATGCGGTTTCCTGCCCCGTGGTCATCTGGGGAACAGCCAACCATGAAAAAGACGTGGAGGTCTTGAGGCTCATTGCAGAGCAGAACCAGGACAGAAAGCTGATTCTCGGTCCGGTGGAGGAAGGGGACTACAAGCAGCTAGGAGCGGCCTCAATCGGTTTCGGTCACACGATAGTGGCGTCTTCCCCCATAGATGTGAACCTTGCAAAACAGCTCAATATCCTTCTTGGCAACCTTGGGGTCAAAGATGACAAGATATTGATAGATCCGACAGTAGGCGGCATAGGCTATGGCCTGGAATATTCATATTCGGTAATAGAACGTTGCAAGCTGGCAGCCCTTGCCCAGGAGGACGAGCGATTACAGTTTCCGCTGTACTGCAACCTGGGTCGGGAGGTTTGGAAGACAAAGGAGGCCAAGGTGTCGCAAGACCAGATGCCTGAATTGGGTGATCCAAAGGAGCGTGGCATAGCCCTCGAGGTTCTGACAGCAACGTCATTGCTGCTGGCCGGTGGAGATATTTTCGTCATGCGTCATCCGAAGTCCATGGAACACATGCGAAAGTTGGTCGCAGATCTCACTGAGGGAGGAACGGCATGAAGCCGACAGTAAAGTTCGATGCTCAGCTTTGTATAAGGTGTAAGCGTTGTCTCGTGGCCTGCGCTGTCGAGAACTCCAAGTCCAAGAATCTTTTCGAGGCGATTTTCGAAGAACCTGCACCCCAACCTCGCCTGAAGGTCGTTTTAAACGGCAGGGTTGCCGCCGTGACGGCATGCAGGCATTGTGATGCTGCGATTTGCATTGCCAATTGTCCTACCGGTGCAATGCACAGGGATACCCCGGACGGTCCTGTTGTTATAGACAAAGATCGTTGTATCGGATGCGGCAATTGTGTCTTGGTGTGTCCGTACGGGGCGCCCAGGTTGGATATTGCCGGGGAGAGGATCGACAAGTGTGATTTATGCATTGAGCGAGTGGAGCAGGGATTGGAGCCGGCGTGTGTGAGT
>JAADFL010000112.1 GCA_013152945.1 Deltaproteobacteria bacterium
TTCCCCTGTAGCGCTGCACGATTCTCTTAAATAGTGGGGGATTCGACCAAAAATGTCAAGCAAAATTGCGAAGTTATACTCCTACACCGCGCTACACCAGGCCATGAAAGGCGACATGTGGTATATCTGGGCCTGGCTCCCCTCGGCCCGGCCTTGCCATGGCTCGGCCGCCCCTCTCCCGCAAAGACAGGACAGGTCAGGGTAGAAGCGCCGGCCCGGCGCTTTTTGTTATGATCCCGGATATCATTTGTCTCCTGAAAGGTAAGTGGACGGACGGAGTGACAAGCGTGTCTTGGGCCTGCCGGTTCGGCGGATTCACCCCTTATATGCCCGGAGCCGGATGAATTTTTTGGTTTGTACATTCATGCGCATTTATGATCAATTTTAGCCTTGTCAAAAAAAAACCGGGCATGGTTGACTTTGGACCCGACAAAAGGGTAAAAGAACCAAAACGAAATTCAGGTAAGAACCCAAAATCGGGTCGTGCTTGAAGAAAGAGAGGAAAGGGACATGAGAAAAACGTTTCTGGTTGGCTTGGCCGGCGTTGTGGCTCTGGGATTGGTTGCCTGTGACCACGCTGGCAAGAAAGGCGGCAAAACAGCCTCCTTGAAACCCAATGCGGTCAAGGTCGAATTCTATGTAATGGCCCAGTGTCCGTACGGTGTTCAGGTCCAAAAGGCTATAAAGCCAGTACTTGACAAGTTGGACGGGTACGTGGACTTTCACATGGACTTCATCGCGTCCGAGCTTCCGGGCGGCAAGTTCAAGAGCATGCACGGGGATAATGAGGTTCAGGGAGACATGCTTGAGCTTTGCGCCAAGAAGGTCTCTCCCGGAAAATACATGGATTTCGTTGACTGCATGGCAAAGAATCCCCGCCAGATTCCGAAGAACTGGGAAACCTGTGCCCAAGGGGCCGGAATCGACAAGGCCGCGCTCAAGTCGTGTAAGGACGGTCCGGACGGCAAGGCCCTGCTTAAGGCGTCCATTGAACGGTCCAAGAAGCGCAATGCCAGGGGAAGCCCTACCATCTACGTTGCGAACAAGAGCTACAGGGGTGGAAGGCGGAGTAATGATTTCTTGAGGTCTATCTGCAACGAGATCAAGGGGAACAAGCCTGCTGCATGTAAGAGTATTCCCAAACCGCCAAAGGTAAATATCATTGCCGTCAACGACAAACGTTGCAAGGACAGGTCCTGCACGAATGTTAAATTCATGTTTTCCAGGCTCAAGTCCACGTTCCCGGGCGCCGAAATAAAGGAACTGGATTATTCGACTGATGAAGGCAAGGCAGTATTCAAAGAGGCAAATCTCAAGAAATTGCCTGCCATACTATTCGACGACACCATAAAAAAGGACAAGGACGGTTACCAGCAGATAGGCAGGTACCTGGTTCCTGCCGGCAAGTATCAATCCCTTAGGATTGGTGCCAGCTTTGATCCTACGGCTGAAATTTGTGACAACAAGAAGGATGATACCGGTAATGGCAAGGTCGACTGCGATGACGAAACCTGCAAGGAAAAACTCATCTGCCGGAAAGAAATACCCAAAAAACTGGACTTGTTCGTGATGGCTCACTGCCCGTTTGGTATACGTGCATTGAATGCCATGAAGGAAGTCCTGGACAATTTCAAGAAGGATATCGACTTCCATGTCCACTATATAGGCGATGAGCTTCCCGGAGGTAATTTCAAGTCCATGCACGGCCCGGACGAGGTGGCCGATGACTTGCGCGAGGTGTGCGCCATCAAGCACTATGGAAAAAATTACAAGTTCATGGATTTCATACTGTGCAGAAACAAGAATGTCAGAGACAAGAATTGGAAGGCGTGCGCCGTTAATGGTATAGATGCCAAGGTTATCGAAAAATGTGCTACAGGCGAAGAGGGCAAGAAATTGCTTTCAAAGAGCATGAAGGTTTCGAGCGGCCTGGGTATCGGCGCAAGCCCGACCTGGATTGCAAACAACAAGTACAAGTTTTCCGGCATCGATGCCGAGACCATAAGAAAAAGCTTTTGCAAATACAATCCCAAGACCAAGAACTGTGACAAGAAGCTTTCAGGTAAGGCCAAGGGGCCGGCCGGATCGTGCAAGTAATTTGCGTGAAACGGCCCGCCGGCACTGCAAGTTTTCTCTTTACTTGGTTTTTATCTGATGGCTTCATAAATACTTGAAATGCACCTGATAGAAATAAACAGTTCAATCTTTTCCGCAGGCTTTTTTATGCAATTCGAGGAGGAATGGCATGGCCGGCCGCTTCGAGAGGCGGCGGAATGCGGAAAATACTTTTGGCAAAGGCTCTAGACACATAGGCTTACTCATGAAGAACAAAAGATCAAAGGTTAGTTTACGCTGTCCGGGTTGCGGCGGTATTCTCCTGTTACATCCATCTTGAAGAGGCATGAAGTTACGCTGCAGGGACTGCGGCAGGATTGTCGATGTCGGCGAAGTAGCTTGTGAGCTTGACGAGGACACGGAAGATGCCCTTGGTGACGTTCGTGCGGACAAACTTGTCTGATTTTTGTTTGCTGATCCGGGGTTTGTTTCTTTGAAGATCCAAAGGCTATTAGCCGGCCCTGGATATTGATGTGTATATGGACAGCAATGCGGAACCATAAGCCCTGGGCGAGTTCATCTTTTGTACTTTTTTTGCAGCCTTTTGGACCAATGCTTCGGCCAATTCCCTGTTATAGAGCATCATTTCAATTGAACGGGCCAAAGTAACATGATCTCCGGGAACAGATAATTGCACCGGGTCCAGGTACAAGTCGAGATCCCCGACCCTTGATGCGGCCACCGGTATTTTTGCAGCCATTGCCTCTATTGCCACGAGGGACTGTGTCTCTGACAGGGATGGCACTACAACGAGATCGGCTGCAGCGTACAGGTCCGCCATGTCACCCGGATGGCTCGTTGGCCCGGAAATATCAGCCCTTATACCGGCCATTCCCGCAAGATTCCCGGCGGCCTCGACATCACCTCTCCCCCTGGCCAGCAACAATGGAACAGGATGCCCGGTATCATCTTTCCCCTTAAACGACTCAAGGGCCTTGACCAGGACGGGAAAACCTTTTTTCCTTGCAAGGTAACCGGGGAAGAGCACGACCTTTTCATCCAGGGGGATATTAAGCCTTTTCCTTGCAGCAGACCTTTTTTTCTTTAAATCCTTGAAAGGCTCCATGTCAAAGCCAACGCGAACAATAGTTACATCCGTGCCGGGAGCCAGGATCAGGAATGCCTTGGCTGCAGCTTCAGCGGTCACGATTATTTTGGAGGAGATTTTTGCGATTGTGTTTGCGAGCCGCCTTGGACCGCACATGGGCGCCAGGTGAGGAGAATCTTTTTCGAGCATTTCGTGCACGGTCCAAACGACCGGGATTTTCAAACTTGCCGCAGCATGGGCAGGAGCCTGTAGCAAGGCTGAATGGATATGCACTATCGAAGGGTTGAGTCTTTGCAGCCAGAGTGCCAGCAACATTACTTGGGATGGGTAGGACATGGCCTTAAGCAGGTTTCTTCCCCGGCTTTCTTCAAGATGCGGCAAGAGAGAGAGGCAGGGCTGTTCAAAGTACATGCATCCTTGTTCAATGGCTGATGCAGACAGAAAACCTTTTCCACGCGCTGCTATTTCGAAGCGAACAGGAGCGGAAATCATTTTCAATGCAGCGCATGCACGAGTAACTGAAACCTGTGCTCCCCCAACCGCGGATTCGTGGCAAATATTCAGCACGCGCAATGATTTGATGCCCTTGGATGTTTTCGGCGCGGAATTTGGCATGTCCCTGCTCATGTCACCGAGCATTACAGGGTAAAATGACAAGGTCAATATAAATACCCGCAAGAAGGTTCATGCCGAGCTGCCGGCGCCGGCTCCGATACTATCGGCATTGACATACAGCAGGGTTGTGCGATCATGTTATATGAGCCTGCAAGCTTTGAAAATAAAGAGGAATCACCTTGGGGGCGAAAAAATGGTAAAGAACATACGCATTAAAAAACTTGTATCGAACATTGTGATCGCTGCCGCGATTGTTATTTCAATCTCTTCGACACTAGGGTGCTCGGATTCGGTAAACAGCATCGGTGATACCGACATCGATACAGACACCGACACTGATACAGACACCGACACTCATGGTGACACGGACACAAGTGGCGACAATGATGCATCCCTGGAAAAAAACATGGAAATGGAAAAGGATGCGTCCCTGGACATGGAACGCGGGCCGGACAAGGAAATAGACCGTGATTTCGAGGCACTGGATTCTTACGGGGCGGACCTGGATTACCTGGACAATGTACAGGATATGTCAGAGGGAGAACCCGAGCTTAAAGCGGAAGAAGAGGGTATGTTTCAATGTAATGACGGCAGGCTTCCGTGCGGGGGAGAATGCTGCAAGGCCGGTGAATTATGCCTGTATGAAAAGTGCGTTGAGCCGGGCCGCGTCTGCAGTC
>JAADFL010000113.1 GCA_013152945.1 Deltaproteobacteria bacterium
GCGTGCCGAGCCGTAGCTTCGAAAGGTTGCCTTGTGTTTATGTGTCCGACTTCGTCTTACAGACTACGTCGCGACAGCCTTCTCTTCTCAACAAGTTTCGAAGCGAAGGCTGGTGGAGCTGAGGAGGCTCGAACTCCCGACCTCTAGAGTGCGATTCTAGCGCTCTCCCAACTGAGCTACAGCCCCACTTTGTTTCATGGTCGGTCAACAACAAACTTCACCAACCAACGGCTTACATCCAATATCTAATATTCCGGCCTGCCATGGTCAAGGATAAAACCAAAACATCCGGACTGGTTCCGGCATTAAGCCGGCGTACAATCCAACCTGTTTCATGGCCGGCGATTGACATCCGCTTTGCCTCCGTGTTACGGCCTTTCCTTTGATTAGAGAGCACGATTACGAGGGATTGACAATGTGCAAGGGCTATACAAACCGCGTACTCGAGGTAGACCTGAAAGAAAAAACCGTCCGGACCCGGGCACCGGGCCCTGAACTTTTACGCATGTACTTGGGAGGTGGGGGACTCGGTTCTTACTTCCTATTGAGCAAGGGAGCTGCCAAAGAAGATCCCCTTGGACCGGGCAATGTCCTTACAATTGCTCCGGGAGTCACTACCGGTGCGAAAGTCAGCGGTGTAAGCAGGTTCTCTGTGACAGCGATCTCTCCGCTTACAGGATGCATCGGAGATGGGCAGGCAGGCGGGGATTTCGGCCCATGGCTGAAGAGAGCGGGGTACGATGCAATCATCATTACCGGAAAGGCCGACTCGGCGGTTTACCTCTACGTGGATCAAAACAGGGCACAGATTCGGGATGCCTCGCATCTATCGGGCCATCGTGTATCCGTTGTCCTGGACAAACTCGAGCATGACCTCGGAAAGCAGGATCTTGCAATTCTGCAATGCGGGCCGGCCGGAGAAAAACTGGTCAGATTCGCCTGCCTGGTTTCGGGCAGAAATGACGTGATAGGCAGGACCGGCATGGGTGCGGTGTTCGGCTCGAAAAACTTGAGAGCCGTTGTCGTAAAGGCCGGTTCCGGCGTCTCCTTTGCAGACGGCCAAGGCCTATCGGCACTGAACCGGAAGGCTGCAAAGCGCCTTGCCGATACGGGCTTTCCCTCGGTCCTGAGAAAATACGGCACCCCCGGGGTAGTGGCGGCACAGGCAAAGGCCGGCAATTTGTGCACGAGAAACTTTACAAGGGGTTCTATTGAGGGATTTGAAAAACTGGATGGTTCCAACTTCGAGGCTGAGATAGGTGCAGGGTCGCGCACGTGCTATGGTTGCGTGGTTGCCTGCAGGAAACGGGTCAAGTCAAGCGGCAAGTACAACATTTCCGATGCGCTCGGAGGTCCTGAATTCGAGACACTGGGCATGTTGGGATCCAACTTGGAAATAACCGATCCAATGGCAGTGGCAAAGGCCAACGAACTGTGCAACGAGTACGGCATGGATACAATAACAATGGGTGGAATTGCCTCGTACCTTTGTGAAGCCATGGACAGGGAGATTATCACGGCAAAGGATCTGGATGGCATCGGCCTCGCATTCGGAAATCCAGACGCACTCTTCGAATTGATACACAAAGTAGGTAAACGGCAGGGCGTGGGCGACATCCTTGCCGAGGGTTTCGAAGCAGCCATAACAAGGATGGGAGAAGACACCAGGGCATTCGCCGTACAGACCAGGAATCAGGCGTTTGCAGTACACATGCCGCAAGTCAAACCAAGCCTGTCAATAATATATGCAACCAACCCATTCGGACCGGATCACCAATCTTCCGAGCACGACTGGCTCCTGGCCGCAGGAGGCGACATTTGCCGGGGGCTCGGCATCACCGGAAGCGGAGATGCAAGCTCCGTGGGACCGGCCAAGGTAAGGATGACTGCTTTTTCCCAAATCTATTACAGTCTTCTCGATACCCTAGGCCTCTGCCAATTCTGCTGGGGACCGGGCAGCCTTTTCAGTTACAGGGAACTGGAAGACCTGGTGAATTACTCGACCGGGTGGGACATAACCTTCCACGAACTATTGGCAGCCGGAGAACGCAGAATAAACCTGATGAGGTGGATCAATCATCTGCGAGGCTTTGGCGCCGGGCAAGACAAGTTGCCTGAAAGGGTGTTCGAAGCGCTGGGCGAAGGTCCCAGCAAAGGCAGGAAAGTCAACCGCAAGGAATTCGAAACAATGCTGCACCAATATTACGCGATAATGGGATGGGAACAGTCCAGCGGCGTACCCGGCGAAGGCAAGATGCTCTCCCTGGGACTCGAGTGGACGCTTCCTGGAGGCACTGATGACGGAAAATAAAATAGAAACGCTCATCGGTTCGGGCGAACTGGAGACCATCATACTCGCATTTCCAGACCAATATACAAGACTCATGGGTAAAAGGCTGACCGCTTCCCATTACCTGGACCTGGGAAGCAAGGCTTCCATTCACGCCTGTGATTACCTGCTGGCGGCCGACCTCGATTTGAATCCCTTGCCCGGCTTCAAACTTGCCAGTTGGGAAGAAGGATATGGCGACCATATCTTGAAACCCGACATGTCCACCTTCAGGATTCTTCCTTGGTACGAAAAAACTGCAATCCTGATTTGCGACCTGTTTCACGAGAATGAAGAGGCTGTTGCCGAAAGCCCGAGAAATATTTTGAAAAACCAACTGCAGGCGCTCACCGGCCTGGGACTAACTCCGATAATGGCTTCCGAGCTGGAATTCTACCTCTTCAAGGGAGGATATGATCAGGCGGAGGAAAATGGTTTTTCCGAGCTCGAGCCGAGCACGCCGTTTCGTATAGACTATTTTGTCGCAGGCACGAACCGTGACGAAGACGTACTTCGGGAAGTTCGATCCAAAATGTCTGAAGCAGGCATAGAAATCGAAGGCAGCAAGGGTGAATGGGAAAGGGGCCAGCACGAGGTCAATCTAAAAGCCTGCCCTGCCCTTGAAATGGCGGACAGGCACGTAATATTCAAGGACGGCGTAAAGTCCATAGCAGCAAAGCACGGTAAGGCAGCCACTTTCATGGCAAAAGTCGATGAAAACCTTGCGGGCTCGTCGTGCCATATTCACCTGAGCCTGGTCGATGAAAACAACAACAACGCCTTTTGGGATCATAACTTGAACAAGCCCTCTGAAATTTTCGAACATTTCTTGGCCGGCTGCCTTGCAAACACCGGCAGTTTAAGTCTATTCCTGGCTCCAAATATCAATTCGTACAAGCGGTACAGGGCGGCAAGTTTTGCCCCGACATCCCTTGCATGGGGAACGGACAATAGGACCTGCGGCTTCAGGGTTGTGGGCCGCGAACATAACTTCAGGATCGAATGTCGTATCCCGGGAGCTGATGCAAACCCTTACCTTGCGTTTTCAGCCTTGCTCGCATCCGGCATGGATGGCCTGGCCCAAAAACTCGCTCTTCCAGGCGAACAGATAGGTAACGCATACGAAAATAAAAATATCCGGAGCGTCAGCACGAGTCTTTCAAGAGCAATCGCTTGTTTCAAGGAGCAAGACTTTGCAATGAAAGCCTTTGGCGCCGGGGTTGCGGAACACTATCTCAAGCTTGCAACCCTGGAACTCGAAGAAAGCGAAAGGGTGGTTTCCAACTGGGAAAAAAGAAGATATTTCGAACGGGCCTAGAGTGCAAATTTTCGACAAAGAGGAAAAAGAGGAGGCAAAATTATGATCACCAGGTTTCACTTTCCGACAGAGATCGTATTCGGTGAAGGCGCCATACAGGAATCGGCAAAAGAATGTTCGGTGATCGGTGTTTCAAGGCCCCTGCTGGTAACCGATCAAGGAATAGTCGGCGCAGGACTCGCAGACAAGGTAATCAAGGTGTTCAAGTCCGCCGGCCTTTTAACAAAGATCTTTGACCAAGTATCCCCGAATCCAACCGGCGCACAGGTCGACGAGGGCGCCCGGGTCTACAAGGAAGAAGGGGCGGACTGCATAGTGGCCCTGGGCGGAGGAAGTCCAATGGACGCGGCAAAGGGCATCAGACTTAGAATAGAGCACCTCGATCCCCTGGAGACTTATGACGATCTTAAAGGCGGGGATGCCAAGATAACCGGTTCCCTGCCTCCCATGATTGCCATACCGACAACCGCGGGCACCGGTTCCGAGGTCTCCAGGTCAGCGGTCATCACTGTCGAGGCGGTCGCGAGAAAGGTGGTGATCTTTTCACCAAGGTTAATGCCGGACGTCGCAATATGTGATCCCGAGTTGACATACGGCCTTCCGCCGCGATTGACCGCAGAGACCGGAATGGATGCCATGTCTCACTCGATCGAGGCCTTTATGGCAAAGGGATATAATCCTATGGCGGACTCCATAGCATTGAAAGGCATCTTCATGATTTCTCAAAATCTGGTAACGGCGGTACAAGACGGAGGAAACGTGGAAGCAAGGCGTGAACTGATGATGGCATCCACGATGGGAGCGACGGCATTCCAAAAGGGCCTTGGCGCGGTTCATTCGTTGGCGCATCCCTTGTCCACTGTATGTAATGTAAGCCACGGCCTCGCCAATTCAATTCTTCTACCGCACATATTGCGTTTCAATGCCGAGGCTGTGCCCAAAAAGGCGGAAGAACTGGCGAATGCCCTTGGTCTCGAAAACTCCGGCGGCAATGACGCTGCAGAGTTTATCGAGGCGCTCGCTGGAAAATGCGGACTTCCGGGCAAGCTGTCACAGGCCGGGGTGGATGAAAAATCCATCCTGGAACTTGCTGCAAAAGCCATGGAGGACGGCTGTCACTTGTCAAACCCAAGACCTTGTAGCGAAGATACGATGAAATCCTTGCTGGAAGCAGCCATGTAGAACAATACGGGAGTAAAAAATGATACAACCTGGAATAAGAGCAATCAGTTTCGATCTCTGGGACACCTTGATCATAGACGATTCAGATGAGGTCAAACGCAAGGAAATGCAATTACCCACGAAAAAAGAGGCTCGCCGCATTCTTGTCCATGAAGCCTTGAACAAAAACCAGGTTCCTGTTTCCATTGAAACAGTAAACGCCGCTTACGATGCAATCGATACTGCATTCGACAAGGTGTGGAAGCAACTCCATGTAACCTGGAGCGTACGTGAGAGACTCAACCTGCTGCTCACTGCCCTGCACTCAGGCCTGCCGGACAATGAAATGCTCGCCTTGATAAGAAGACATGAAGAAATGGAACTGGATGTGCAACCGGATTTCGTCGAGGAAGCCGGGGAGGTTTTGTCTGTATTGGCCGGCTCGTACAAGCTGGCCGTAATATCGGACACCGTCTTCAGTCCGGGCAGGGTCCTGCGGAAATTACTCCAGCAAGCAGGCATCTTTAAATATTTTCATACATTGGTTTTTTCAGATGAGGTCTTGCGTTCGAAGCCTTCATCCGCTGTATTTCTGAAGGCTTGTGACTCCTTGTCGGTGGCGCCCCAGGAATTGGTTCACATAGGCGACAGGGAAGACAAGGATGTCGCCGGTCCGCATGCGGTGGGCGCAAGGGCGATATTGTGCACTGCCGTCAAGGACAGGACAAAAGGAGGGGCCAGCGCTGCTGAAAAGATTTGCAATAATCTTCGTGAGTTGCCCGGTTTAATAGATGAGCTGAACGCCGGGTGAACATCTAAAGTTCATGCTTGGATTTTTTACAAAGATAACGATGATGTAAATAACATATACCAACCATATGGAAATGTCAGAGGAGGAATGCATGTCATCGGCTCAAAGATTCCTTATCGTTGACGGGTACCCGAAGCAAAGCAGGGATGAATTGCAGGAAGCGGGGATGAAACTGGCCTGGGAATTGTACAGGGATCTCCTCCTCGCCCATCTGCCGGATTCTGAATTCGATGTGCTCCTTCCCAGCGACCCGGGCACAGGGCTTCCCGAAGGCGTTGGCCTTGAACAATACAACGGCGTCATTTGGACAGGTTGCAACCTGACAATCTACCACCCGGACGATCAAAGGGTTTTAAGACAGATCGAGCTTGCAAGACAAAGTTATGAGAAAGGAGTGCCTGCCTTTGGTAGTTGCTGGGGTATACAGATCGCAGTAACGGCCGCAGGCGGAGAAGTAAGGGCCAACCCGAAGGGACGGGAAATGGGCGTTGCCAGAAAGATCCACCTGACCGAACAGGGATCGGCTCATCCCATGTTCCTCGACAAGCCAAGAGTATTCGACGGATTCATCAGTCATGTTGACGAGGTTACCAGCCTGCCCAGAGGTGCGCGTTGGTTGGCTACAAACGAGTTCACGCGTATTCAGGCGGTTGAAGTGGTCCACAAGAAAGGCGTTTTTTGGGCGACACAGTACCATCCTGAATACAACCTGCACGAAATGGCCCGCCTGTTGGTGGCAAGGACGCCCAAGCTCCTCAAAGAAGGATTCTTCGAATCCGGTCAAGATGCCCAAAACTACGTATCCGACATGGAAACCCTTGCACGGACACCGGGTCGCAAGGACCTTCGGTGGAGGCTCGGACTGGATAATCACATTCTTGATGACCGGATAAGGAGAACTGAATTTCGCAACTGGATCGAACAAGTCGTAAAACCCTGAAAACCCATCTAAAGGTCATGGGACTGAATGCATTGGCCGGGCCGGTATCATAAGCACGTATTCAACAGGCACTGTCTTCCAGCAAGGGGCCGCCGGCAGACCATGCAATACCGCCAACCACAAATCAAAGCCGTTGCAAATATTATTGCATTTTTGACTTTTCTCTCGTGGTTTACGGCTGGAAACGGCTTTTGTTCCCTCTGATTCTTTTCTCAGCCAACTCGAGATCTTCCCGGGTATTCACGTTGAAGAACGAGTCCATGAAGGGATCGACTGCTCTCACATCCTGTTCCACAAGCTCTACCACGGTTATCTCCCTGTAGAAATGCACTATCTTGAAATCTTCACCCGAACCAAGCTGTTTCTCTATGGCAGGCAGACAGGCCTTGGAATAAGCTGCACAAAGGGGCTCAAACCTGCCTGCATGCCGAGGCACCACTGCGTCACCTCGTTGTAATCCCCTGATCAACAACTCAATCAACCCATGCCTTATCAATGGCATGTCCACAGCGGTTACGATGCATGCGGTTTCGTTACACGATTTTACTGCAGCATGAATACCGGCCAAGGCTCCACCAGGCAATATATCGCGTACAAGTCTTGCCCTGTTTCCTCCAAATTTCTCATAAAGCCCGGGCTGCCTTGCTACTATCAATAAATCCGAGCAATATGGAGCAAGGACCTCCATGGCCCTTTCGATCAAAACCTTGCCGGCAAGATGTACCAGGGCCTTATCTTGGCCCATCCTTCGACTTTGCCCTCCGGTAAGAACGGCTCCGCTGACAGCCATATCTTCAAACCTTTATATTAAAATATGAAACTATGAAATCAGCCAGCTTTTCCGAATCATTCAAGGCAAAGCAGGGAATACCCGGCACCGGGCGGTCCAGGTCCGAGGCAACGGCGACAAGGGCATCCGACACGCTGCAAATCGCTTCCGTGCTTCGCTCGGCTCTTATGACTTCTATCTTGGGCTTATCAGATGTCTTGAAGCCCTCGGCAAGCACCAAGTCTACGTTTTTCCCGATCAATTGGACAAGATCATCAAGACCGGGCTCCTGTTGCTCCATGCGTATCATCGCCACCATGCCGGGTGAGGCAATGGCCACAGCAACGGCTCCGGCCTTGCGGTGCCGCCAGGTATCCTTGCCTTCCACGTCCATCTCGAAACCATGACGATCATGTTTCAATGTTCCTACCTTGAGGTTCCGCGCCGAGAGGACATTTATCAACTTTTCCATCAAGGTGGTCTTCCCGGAATTCTTCTTTCCACAAATACAGATAACAGGCGTGCCGGACATTCTTTGCCACCTCCGTTCCCGGTAAATTAACCGACCGCCTGGTGGAAGACAAGTACATGAATCTTTTCCTTTGCTGACGCGCCCGGACTTGCACACATATCCATGCAGGGATAAGCTAATACATGAAAGTGATGGCAACAGGAATGAAAAAGCCTTTAAATATATTCACGGGCTCAATGCCCGTGTTCAAGGGAGCGATTGGCATTAATGCACCTTATGGCAGGGAGAATGATTATGAGGATATTTATTTTTTCAAGAATAAAACGCTCTATTTTTGATATTTTTTTTACTTCCCATGCATTACGGAATAAAAACATTCTTTCGAATCTGGTTGCTGTGTCACTTACAGCCGCTCTCCTATGGTCCACGGGATGTACGAGTATCGGATCGGCATCCCTGGAAATCAATTTTCCGGATGAGCAGGCCCGTCAAACTACAAAACGACTTGACCTGTACGTATTGAAACCAACCTTCGCGGATTGCAGCGATCTTTTGGCCGGATCCGTATCCCCGGAGACCGGCGCCTCCGATGTCGTTTTCAAGGCATCGATTCAATACCCGGGCGGAGGCAGCTTGCCCAATATACCTACCGGAAAACAAACATTTTTCTTACAAGCATTCGGGGCGAACACATTGCCTCTACTCAGAGGCTGCAATGTTGCAAACGTGAGCCAGGAAGGAACGGTGAACATTGTAATCAATCTCAAGTGGGTCTGCATACCTAAACAGGAAGTATGCGGCAATAACAAGGATGATGATTGCGACGGCCGGGTGGACGAAGACTGTCCAAGCTGTACATCGGACCGACAATGCATCGATGACAACCCTTGCACCATAGACTTGTGTCTTGACGGTGATTGCCATCACAACAACTTTCCAAAAGGAACCTTTTGTTCCGATCAGGATCCCTGCACGGTTGACGATAAATGCATTGACGGCAGGTGTGCCGGAACACCCAAGGATTGTTCCGCCTTTGACGGGACATGTAAGAAAGGTATATGTGAACCGTCTACAGGGGAATGTAAAGCCTTGCCAATCGATGACAACAGCAAATGTGACGACGGACTTTGGTGTACAATAGATGATGTATGCATCAAGGGTGAATGCACCGGTACCCCGAGAGATTGCTCTGATGATGACGATCTTTGCACAAAAGATACATGCGTCGAAGGCACGGGAGATCAGGGACATTGCGAGCACGCCCTGGTGCCGCGGCCTGGCAGGGAGGGCCCTCCTGGAAGTGATTCCTGCTCGAACGGTAAAGATGATGACTGTGACGGAAAGATAGACACAGAAGATGCAAGCTGCATCGGATGTACTGCGGACGGTGATTGCGATGATCAAAATCCCTGCACCGAAGACAAGTGTGAAAACTTTGTGTGCAAGAATGATATCAAGCACGATGGAACAAAGTGCGAAGACGGTCTTTTCTGCACAATCGGAGACAAATGTGAATCAGGTGTGTGCAAAGGAGAGCCGAGAACATGCGAAGAGGTCGAGGACAACTGTCATGACGGTATATGCGTAGAAGATCAAGACAAGTGCATACCCAAAGAAAAACCCGATAATACGGATTGTGAAGACGGTCTATATTGCACTGTGGGCGACAAGTGCCAGGCGGGTGAATGCCGTGGCAGAACACGGGCCTGCAATGACAACGATCCTTGCACCGTGGATTCATGCGATGAAGATTCCAGATCGTGTGTAAATGACCTTGAGCCGCAACCGGGAAAGGAGGGGCCGCCGGGATCTACATCATGTATGAACAAGTTGGATGATGATTGTGACAGGCGAATCGACCTCGATGATCCCGACTGCATCGAATGTACTTCAGACCAGGATTGCGATGATCGGAATCCATGCACAACCGATAAATGTACCTTGGGAAAATGTACGAGCACCAATGTAAAGAATAACACGGAATGCGACGACGGCTTGTATTGCACGGTTGATGACAAATGTGAATCAGGTAAGTGCAAGGGCTCTGCCAAGGATTGTTCCGCCCTGGACGATCCTTGCCACGAGGGCATATGCAACGAGGACAAGAAAACTTGTGAAGCAATGTACAAGGGCGATGGAGTGGAATGCAATGACGGTCTGTATTGCACGGTAAATGAAAAATGCGATGGCGGCTCTTGCAAGGGATCCCCGAGGGACTGTGAGGATAATGATCCATGCACCGAGGGTTCGTGCAATGAAGACCTGAAAAAATGCGTGCAAACCGTGGTGCCCAATCCCGGAGCCGAAGGGCCGCCGGGGCACGGGAGCTGCAGCGACCAAAAAGACAACGACTGTGACGAACTGATAGACCTGGATGATCCGGACTGCGTGGAGTGTGTACTTGCCGCAGACTGTAACGATTCAAATACATGCACTGACGATACATGTGACCACGGGGTTTGTAGGCACACTCCCGTTAATGACGACACGCCTTGTAACGATTCACATTTTTGCAATGGGGATGATTATTGCCAGGCAGGCACATGCTCGAAGCACGACGGGAGTCCTTGTTCGGATGGCTTCGATTGCACACAGGACCTCTGTGACGAAGATAAGGACATGTGCTCCAATCTTGTTACGGCGGGAAAGTGCCTAATCAACGGCACATGCTTCAATGACGATGAACAAAACCCGGCGAACCAATGTGAAAAATGCGATCACTCGACAAACCCCAAGGCATGGACATACAGGGGTGACGACACGCCTTGTGACGACTCGTTGTACTGTGATGGAAACGATTACTGCCAGGCAGGCACATGCTCGAAGCACGACGGGAATCCTTGTACGGATGGCTTCGATTGCACGGACGACATCTGTGATGATGTCAATGATTCCTGCTCAAACCCGGTTACGGCGGGAAAGTGCCTAATCAGCGGCACATGCTTCAATGACGATGAACAAAACCCGGCGAACCAATGTGAAAAATGCGATCACTCGACAAATCCCAAGGCATGGACCTGGGCGCCGAAGCCCTGGAAAATGGATATCTGCGGAAACGGCATCGATGAAGACTGTGATGCCGTGCCGGACGGTTGTTGCATGGGAGATGGAACTTTTCAGAATCGAACTACTACTCCTATAGGCGCGGATCCCTGGTTCATTATTGCCGGCGACTTCAATGAAGACGGAATAGACGACTTGGCCACTGCAAACAAGAATAGTTCGTCCGTTTCCGTGCTCATCACGGGCGGAACTGCCGGCAAGGGAGACGGGACCTTCACAAGGACTCCTGCAGGCGACTACGGCACCGGTGGAACCACCTATGGCATTATTACTGCTGACATTGACGGTGACGGGCATCTCGATCTCGTTACAGCAAACAACTCAAGTGCCAGCTCGGTTTCGATCTTCTGGGGCAAGGGTGATGGAACATTTGTCAACAGGCTGGACATTCCGATCAACGGAAACGCCACTTTTCCCACCACAGGCGATTTCAATGAAGACGGCAACATGGACATCGCCGTCTCTGCATACACTGACAATGTAGCGGTCTTGCTTGGAAACGGCGCTTCCAGAAGCTTTTCCACTCCTGTGTACTATTCCATCAGTGGTCAGGCCTCGAACGCCAGGTCAATTGCCGATGGGGATTTCAATGGCGACGACATATTGGACCTGGCAGTAGCAGCCTTCGGCTCCGGCAATGTAACAATCCTGTTCGGCAATGGATCCGACGGCATAGGCAACGGCACATTTTCAAATCCTACCGCAGCCAGCACGTTTACTGCGTGTAGCGGACCGACCAACATCATCACAGCGGACTTCAACCAGGATGCTATAAAGGATATAGCCGTCTCTTGTATGAACGCAAACAAGATAGGCATCCTCATTGGAAAAGGAACCGACGGGCGCGGTGATGGCACTTTTGAAGATGCCGTTCTCTATGATTTCGGTTCTTTTCCCGTCTCGGTTCATGCAGCGGATTTGAACTCGGACAATATAGATGATTTGGTGGTTGCCGAATGGGGGACAGGGGCAATCGGAATCAGGCTTGGAAACAGCATAAACGGCCATGGCGATGGAACCTTTGGATCCGGGAACTCGTTTGCCGTAGGATCCAATCCTGCTGCGGCAACTGTACTGGATGCAACGGGCGACCAGATACCGGACATTGCATCCGCCGACAACGTACCGGACTCAATCTCACTTTTGGAGGGCCACGGAAGCGGTGCAACTCCTGGCTTCGGTTTCGTAGAATCATTTACATCCAATCTCGCCGGAAAACCGGTTTGTTTACAAGCCGGTGATCTTGACAGCGACAACATTCCGGACCTGGCCTTTTCACAGGAAGACGTGCATAAGGCGGCAACACACAAGGGAGGAGGTACTAACGGCAAGGGAGACGGAACATTCCTGGCCCGGTGGAGTGGTGACACAGGTGACACCACGCTGCCGGCCTGGATTGAGATCACAGACCTCGACAAGGACAGTGTATCAGACCTGCTCATCGCACTGCCGGGGAGTGGATCGGTCGGCATATTCAAAGGTCAATCAAGTGCAGGTTACCCTGACGGTTTGTTCGATCCTGTTTCAAGCATTTCCTCGGGAACAGGCTCATTGCCCAAAATGGCGATTGCAGCGGATGTCAATGAAGACGGAATCCCGGATATACTCGCCGCAGACGAGACAGGCTACCTGGTAGTACTCATAGGCGGGGGAACCGGTGGAGTCCCTGACTTCACATTCGGATCGCCAGCCGCCTATGCAGCCGGCAACGGCGTGGTGTCCCTCGCGGCGGGTGACTTGAACGGCGACGCCGTACTGGACGTGGCCTTGGCTGCAAGGGACGATGATGCAGTCAGTATCATGCTCGGTAATGGTTCAGGAGGCCTGGGTGACGGCACATTTTACCCTAATCCGACTGCAGCCGAGGTGCCGGTCGGAAAGGCCCCGGTTGCCGTCCAACTTGCCGATTTGAACAACGACGGAATCTTGGACCTCGTCACTGCAAACAGGGACGACGACACCCTGAGCATAAGGCTGGGCAACGGCTCATCCGGACGTGGAGACGGCACCTTTACCGGCCCTGCAACGCCGAACCCGGTTGCAGGCAAATCACCCACGGCAGTGGCTGTATTCGACCTCGATGTGGACGGCATCCCGGACCTAGCTTGCGCAGACAGGGATGACGGCACGGTTTCCGTGTTCAAAGGCTTGGGAGATGGCGCATTTGCAGCCAGGGAGGTAATAACGGTCGGAGGTTCTCCGAACGGCCTGGTAGCCGGCAACTTTGACTGGGATCACAGGCCGGATATAGCTGTTATTGATTCATCCCAAGACCTGCTTTTAATTCTCAGGGGCACAGGGACATGCAATCCATAGTCGAGCAAGCCGGCAATCGCGCATTCAAGAAATCGGCGCCAATAACGAAATTACCGTTTCAGGGCGTCAACTAATCTTTAAAAAGTCTTCACAAAAGTCTATTGAAACCGGCGCCCCAAAGTTCTAGACTCTTTATCGTTTGAAAATCCTTGTAAGCGGAGGAAGACAAACCGATGACAAAGTATATTTTTACTACAGGTGGAGTCGTATCATCCCTTGGGAAAGGTTTGACCTCGGCTTCGATAGGCATGATTCTCAAGCACCGTGGCCTGAACGTTAGATTGCAGAAACTCGATCCTTACATCAACGTTGATCCCGGTACAATGAGCCCGTATCAACACGGCGAGGTCTATGTCACTGATGACGGGTATGAGGCGGATCTGGATCTGGGACACTACGAGCGATTCACAGATGAACCTACATCAAGAAACTCGAATTTCACGAGCGGGCAGATTTATCATTCGGTCATCGAAAAGGAACGAAGGGGAGATTTCCTGGGCGGAACGGTTCAGGTAATTCCTCATATCACAAATGAAATAAAGTCCAGGATAAGAAGTCTCGCCAGTTCAGGAGTAGACGTCGTCATCTCTGAACTGGGCGGCACTGTGGGAGACATCGAAGGTCTCCCGTTCCTGGAAGCGATTCGACAGATGCGCAGTGACGAAGGAAGACGCAACGTGCTGTACGTGCATCTCACACTCGTTCCATACATCAGGGCCGCGGGCGAACTAAAAAGCAAACCGACCCAGCAATCCGTTGGGCACCTAAGAGAAATAGGAATTCAGCCGGATATACTTATTTGCAGGACTGAAAAGCCTCTTCCCGATGAGCTGAAATCCAAGATTGCCTTGTTCTGCAACGTAGATGAAGATGCTGTCCTGGAAGAAAAAGACGTCGACACTACAATATATGAAATTCCCAAGGTCCTGGTGGCGCAGAAGTTGGACAAGATCATCATAGAGCACTTCGGCCTGGAGGCCGGGATGCTGCGCATGAACGAGTGGAACGACATGCTCGACAGGGTCAACAACCCCAAAAGCCGGATCAAGATCGCTGTTGTCGGCAAGTACATCGAATTACAAGATGCATATAAATCTATTTATGAAGCCCTTGCACATGCAGGCGCTTTCTACCAGGCAAAGGTGGACATCACTCGTATCGAGTCGGAGACGCTTGAAAAAGAAGGTTTGGGATCTCTCGATGAAGTCCATGGCATCCTTGTTCCAGGCGGTTTCGGTATGCGCGGCGTTGAGGGCAAGATCATGGCAATCAAGTGGGCAAGAGAAAACAAGGTGCCGTTTTTCGGCATATGCCTGGGCATGCAATGTGCCGTAATAGAGTTTGCCAGGAACGTACTGGGTCTGAAAGATGCTCACTCGGCAGAATTCGAGCCTGAAACCGGGCACCCTGTAATAGCCCTCCTGGACGAACAGAAAAAAGTGACCAAGATGGGAGGCACAATGCGGCTCGGCGCCTTCCCGTGCAAGCTGGCTGAAGACAGCAAGGTCAACGAGGTCTACGGTCAGAATATGGTTCGGGAAAGACATAGGCACCGGTACGAGTTCAACAACAACTACAGGGAAGAATTTGAAAAAGCCGGCATGTTGTTCTCGGGGCTTTCACCTGACGGGACCCTGGTCGAGATGGTGGAACTAAGAGACCATCCCTGGTTCGTGGCAACCCAGGCCCATCCTGAATTCAAGTCCAGGCCCATCAAACCTCATCCATTGTTCAAGGGCTTCGTACAACATGCATTGGAAGTTGCAAAAGGGAAAAAAGAAGCCGGGTTATAATAGAATACTCTATCCGGTCATTCTGTTCGTTGTTTCAGGATATCCATTCAAAAAACAGCTCCTGATTGGCGGAAAATTCCAGGCTTTCGCCCCACTCTGCACAACATCCTATTTTTTCATCACCCGAATAAAAGGATTAACAGGTCATACACATCCGCCATCCTACCTGCGTTCAGCTTCGAAGTTCCAAACGCTCATACAACCTGCAGGCCACGGGAATTCACCACCCGGGAACTGGCTCGGACAGGATGGTCCGGTAAACTCTCCCAGCTTGATCTCGAATGAACCGATCAGCCTTTCGTCGACCAGGTCCGCAGAAAACACCATGTCCAACGGGACAGCGCACTCACTCTCATCTCCCAAGACAAAATGATTGGTGCCGTCGAAATGGTTCCCGGTCACAGTGCCTCCATCCACAAGGAATGGATCGTCGAATTCTTCTGTTGCAGTATTGATTGAAAAACTTGTTCCCTCTTGAACCAGGTTCTTCAGAGAAATCATAGGCGCCCCGTCAGGCGGATACACGCATGATGTTTCACCTGGTTTATCCTTGAAGAGTCCGGAGAACAGCCATGTTCCGGAAATGCCCTCTCCTTCAATACATTCGCCATGCGCACAAACCTTGGAGTCATTGCTGCAATTCCGGTAATCGACCCAATAGCCGTCGGTACAGCCTGCTATGCTTTGATTATCGCAAGTTATTTGCTCACGGAAAAGGTTGGAATCATCACTGTTACAGGGCACGCATGTGCAGGCACCTCCCTCTGCGCATCCGCAATTCATACCCATATCCCTGCACCTGGTGGAGATTTCCCACGTCCCGTCTGCATTGCATTCGAGTAGACGTGAATCATCAAGACAACGGGTATCCCCGGGCGTGCAAGGGCCGCAGGCCGCTTTTTCATTCTGTACCATGCAGGTCCCGGATGCGCAGTAATCGACCTCTTTCCATGCACTGTTGATGCACTCCTGCACCTTCGACGGATCGCCGGGATCACACCTTGTGGCGCCTTCGTCGTAACATTGGGACAAACAATCCCCATCAACACAAACCTGGTATTTCCCACAATAGTTTACGGGAGTATTCCTGCCGCTCACACACTCCATCGGCTGTCCATGCACACATGAAACATCTCCTTCGCCGGTGCACGAGTAATCATCATTCGTACATTTCGTTCCATCCTTGTCACACTTGTCTCCCGGGTCACACGAATACAGAACATGAAACCTTCCATCCCATCCACACATCAGGACTTGGCCGTTATTACAGGACATCTCGCCCATTTCACATCCCCACCAAGGCGGCCGCCTGCATGAGCCTTCATAGCAAGGAACAGCCGGATCCCGGCTGGAGCAATCCTCTTGCTCGCTCCAGGCTCCCTGGTCGCACACGTACACTATGTCCGAAAGGCAGGCTGTAAATCCCTGATCCTCACATCCGCCATCCGGTTCCCGGCAATCCCCCATGTAACAAAGCAGGCCTTCGGCCCCGCAATCACGCGCGGGCAGCATCCTACCCTGATCGTTACACTTGAAAACATTGTTCTCGAAGCATGTAGTTTCACCCATGTTACACGGATCCGTGCATTCGAGTTCGGCCGGGTTGCAAACCTGCGGCGCATTGCATTCCTGCTCTACGGCCCACCTGGAATACACATCGCATTTCATCAGGTTATCACCGTTGCACATTTCCTGGCCTGTACTGCACTGCGCAGGAGCCTCAACACAAACCGCGTTCCTGCAATCCATGCCTGTGTCATCGCAATTTTCGTCTTCCTGCCATGCACTGTCCACGCATTTCATTATACTGCGTTCCATGCACCCGGTTTGTCCATCCTGGCACGAAGCATCCAGCTTTTCACATTGTCCATCCGCACAGAATTTCCCCTGGTCGCCGCAATGCTCCTGGAATTCGTACACACCTGTATTTGCGTCACACTTCCATAAATCACTCCCCCTGCATTCGAAATCACCTTGTTGACAGGGCTTGATGCAAGTCATGTCCTCATCAGAACAAATCAGGCCTTCCAATTTGCAGTCCCTGCTAACATACCATTTCTTGTCCTTGCTGCATTTCATAACCGCGTCATCATGGCAGGCAGTGGTTCCCCGGTCACATGGCGTGTCCAAACATTCACCTGATTTGCATACCTGGCTGAAATCACATTCATGTACCAAGGTCCACACACCTGCCTGGCACTCCATCACCTGTGTTCCCCTGCACGCCTTCATTCCATCCCGGGTACATGCCTCTTCGAATTCATGGCATGCATCTTGATCGCAAACCAATCCGGATTCGGCACAATTCATGACAGGCAGAAATTGGCCTGTACCCGAATCGCATTGATACAAGACATCTCCCCTGCAGACCTTTTGATCATCCGATGTACAGGAATCTACGCAATCTTTCATGACAGGATCACACACCTTGCCGTTAGTGGAGCAGTTTTCCTGGTTCGTCCAATAACCATTCTCGCACTTCTGCAACACGTCGGTATCACAAGTATGGTCACCTTCTTCGCACGGCGCCAGGCAATCGTCTTCATCCACCTCCCCGTCACAATCCTCGTCCACTCCGGTACCGCATAGCTCCACGCCCTTTGCCGTGCATTCATAACGCCTCGCCTTTATGTCCCAATATACCTTGCAAGGTCTGGGCGTTGGGAATCCATTTATCGAGTGCGTTATGTCACATGCCCCCTCCCCTTCACTGAAATCCATTGTCCATGTGCCTGTCAGCCATCCATCATCACCCAAAATCAGGTCCAAAGTGCTGTGAACCTGGATAGTGCATTCCAGCGGGGCATTACCAATGACCCAATCCTGGACACTATCGGCTTGGAGCCTATTCTGGTTGACTGTTCCATTGGTTATGGAAACCGGCGTGTCATCATCTCCTGTTTCAACCAAGTTGAAGGAATTCCCTGTTTGATCTATTTTCACTACCCACGTGCTGGGCTCGGTAGGCGCCGGCCGGCTGCACGAGTCCTGGTTTTGCTGCACCTCGCCCAACACCTCCCACAGTCCGTCGAATGCCTGACCGTCAACGCATTCATTGATGTTACAAAATTGGTTGCTGGCGGCACAATTGATGCCGTCCTTCCATTCCCCTGCCATACATGCCTGGATGATATTACCCTTGCATCGAAAACTTCCTTCCTTGCAAGCCACGCAGCCTGCCACAGGATCGCAAATCTTTCCCTGTTCTTCACAGTTCTTGATTTCCACCCACTTGTTTTCTTCACACTGGGCCAATATGCCGAGTCCACATGCCTGCTTTCCTTCTTCACAAAGCCTGCATACGCCATCCCTGCAACCAAGACCATTGCAATGCTCCAGGGGTTCGAAACTTCCATTCTTGCATTCCAAGACCCATGAGCCATCCCGATTGCATGCGGTTTCTCCATCATTGCATGGCAAGGTATCTGTCCCGGTGTCTGTATCCTGTATCCGTATCCGTGTCTGTATCTGTATCCATGTCTGTATCTGTATCCGTGTCCGTGTCTGTATCCGTATCCGTATCTGTATCCGTGTCTGTATCCGTATCCGTGTCTGTATCCGTATCCGTGTCTATATCTGTATCCGTGTCTGTATCCGTGTCCGTGTCTGTATCCGTATCCGTGTCTGTATCCGTATCCGTGTCTGTATCTGTATCCATGTCTGTATCCGTATCCGTGTCTGTATCTGTATCCGTGTCTATATCCGTATCACCATTTCCTCCACCAGAGGACGTGCATGCTGACATGAAAAAAGGCATTGCTGTGATGACCCACAGGTAGAACAATAATCCTCCCAACGAAACCGAGCCGAACATTGTTCCTATACGAGCTTGTTTCTTCAAACTCATCATTCTTCTCTCCCTTAATCCAGTGTGATTTTCTAAAAACATCGACCAATTAAGTAATAAACAAAATAACTTGTGTCAAACTCTATAAAACGACTGCGCTTCTTTGACCGCTGGCGGCAGGGGCCGGGATTTGCATGGATGATGCGTATATTCTTAAAAATCCGATCCCGTCCCCCTGTGTGTCATCCGGTTTTAGTACGTATTCAACATATTGATATCACTAGCATATACAACTACAGGTAAATCAACCTGGGTGGGATTGGAAGAGAAGTGAGGGAGATTAGAAAGAACTGGGGATGGATTGAACTAAAACTTGATCGGAATTGTTTTAGGATGCGTTATGCGTCACTTCGTACCTTGGAGTTGTATCGGGTGATATCTTTTTTCCTCTCAGGTCTATCAGCTTGACAATCAGTTCCCTGATGTCAGCTCCTGTCTCGACAGCAGTGCTTCTCGGGATCATGTTATAGCCATCGCCGCCGGCAAGTAAAAAATCGTTTACAGCAACTTCAAGGTAATCTCCTTCCTTTACGGGTTTTCCCTTGGGTCCGATAATTTCTATCACCCTGCTGCCCACGGGTTGGGCAGGGTCTACCGTCACCTTGATCCCGGATATCTCGAGGTTTCCGAAATCGCCCGTAAGCGCATGCTCCAGCATTTGCCTGAGCTGGTCTCCGGACAACCTGGCTATGCAAAGCGTATTGTCGAAAGGAAGTGCATCGAAAAGAGTTCCAAAGGTCAACTTGCCTGCAGGAAGATCGGCCCTTATGCCCCCGGAGTTGAATACTGCTACCTCGATGCTGTCATCGAACAATCTCATTGCATCTGTAACAAGGTTTCCAAGCGGTGAGTTGTACGTGCCTTCCTTCTTGATGGGAGCCGTGGCCTCACCGATTTCAACTGCCTTCAACTTATCCACTGCCTTGAAATAATGAGCCAGGGATTTGGTTACGTTTTCGTCAGGTTTGACCTTCAAGCCCATGTAATTACCATCATGCCAAAACCTTGTAACAGGATGCACAACTGTCTTGGACCTAACGACCCGGCCGTTTTTCTTATTGACCGTAAGATCCACTCTTGCAAAGCTGTGACCGTACCCCTCCGGCTTTACAACCGGAATATCGTTGATTTCGCCGGAAATGGCCCCCTCGGTGTGCCCGCCTATGATAAGATCAACCTCTGACGGATCGAGGGACCTTGCAAGATCTGCAATTTCACCGACAAACTCACCTGCTTCATGGTCGAACCTGCCGCCGAGATGGGCCAACAGGATAACCACGGTCGCGCCTTTTTTTCGAACCTCTGGTAACAATTCGGCCAGCACTTCGGAGTTATGCTTGTACATCAACCCTTTCAAATTGTATGGCATGGTAATCTTGGGCAAATCTGAAGTAATGAGACCAATCAAGGCGATCTTGACGCCCTTTCGCTCTATTATCGTGTATGGAGCCATGCCCTCCGGTGCGAACCGCTTACCCGTGGTTGCATCAAATATATTGGCTGCAAGCAATGGAAACTTGGCCTGCTTGGCACGTTCCTTGAGCGCGCCCCTTGGATCTCCCTTGCCGTCCATAACCCGGTTGAGCGGACCCACAGGACCATAATCAAACTCATGATTGCCGATAGCCATTGCATCGAAACCAAGCATGTTGTAAAAATCTATTATCACAGCCCCTTCGGTATGGCTGGATACCAAGGGTCCTGTAAATGCATCGCCCGTATCCACGGCTATCACTCCGCCCGGATTAACCTTGCGCAGGGTTTCCAGGTAACCTGCTATCCAGGCTGCGCCTCCTACTTTCCTGCCATCCAGCTCACCCGGGGTTAATTGACCATGAAAGTCATCGATGGCGAAGACGCTTAGTACATCTTCATCATCCCCTCCATTCCCGGCACCGGACAAGAATGCACAACCAGGCACAACGATCATTGTTACGGCAAACAACACCAATGCCCTTGAGAGAGCCTTGTTCATAGTCATCCTCCTTATTCCAAGTCCTCATCTTTTTTTTGTTTTGGCTTCATATTCGATTTCCGCTCGTTCTTTTCTTGTGCATTTTCTTTTCGATTATCATCTTTTCCAAGATTTTCGCCATCCTTTGCAGCCTGAATCTTTGGGGCAGGTTTTTCTTTTTTCTTTTCCTCTTTGAGGGAATCCTTTTTCTTTTCCCGTGCCACTGCCTTCTCTTCGGCATTCCTTGCCGTAGTCATTCCGCCAGCATCGACTTTCCTGTCCTTGCCGGTCCATCCTTCCTTGGATATGGGGCTTGTTACCGTTTCGATACTTATCACCGGCTTCCCGGCATTTTTTAATAGAGAACTCTCGATGTCCGGCTCTTCTTTTTCTCCCTTCCTCAAAATTCGGTTGCCACGTATTTCAGGTTCATGGTTGCTCGTTGATTTCCAGATGTCCATTTTCTTGCCAGGCTCCAATTTCGCCAAATTAGCATGAAGCAGAACCGGCTCGCCTTCAATGCATTCTCTCTTTGCATTCAACTTCACTGTGGCAGGTTCATGACCCGACAGCCAGAAATTGAAAGTCCTGCCCATGCCCCTTTGGAACTTTCTTGTCAACGTCAACGGCGTCTTGCCCAACAATCTGCCTTTCTCGTATACCTCTGCATCGGACGGCGTAGATGTCATCACAATGGTACAGGCTTTTCCCTTTCTGGATATGACGGAAGGTTGCACAGAGTCCCCGGCCCCGGTCAAAACTCTGAAAGAGCCACTTGCCCGGCTGTTCTTCCCGGTTTGTTTTCCAACAGTTGCTGATAGATCTTTACCGCTGCTTGCGATCCCGGCCTTGTTCGGATCCATTCCATGCTCACCCCGCATCATTTCGGCATGGGCCGCGGAATGAGGGTAAGCGTTTTCGAAACGGGTGTGAAAGGACATGATTTCACTTCCGTTCCCACCGAATATCAAGTATCCGGCAATGCCGAAAGACGCCACCAATAATATCAAGGCAAGAAACATGAGGGCCCCAAGCCACCTGCCGCCTCCGGCATCTATCATGGTCCTGGAGATCCTCCCCATGTGTCCGGCAACAAGGATTCTCTCCACTTCTTCAAGTGCATCCAGTAATTCGTCCATGTCCCGAAACCTGTCGAGGGGATGTTTCTCCAGGCATTTCGCCACCAATGCCGTCAATTCCTTCGGAACTTTCAGGTCCTTCCTGACATCGGTAATCTTGGGAGCTTTTTTCTTCAGGTGGGAATCAATTATATCTATTGCCGGAGTATCTCTTTTCCTGCCGAAAGGCACGGTGCCGGTAAGAGCTAAAAAAGCTATTATACCCAGTGAATACACATCTGAGCCGGGGCCGATATCCTTGTTCCTGGCTTGCTCGGGACTCATGTACCTGGGCGAACCCATTACCAGGTTCGGGTTGGTGAGTTCCTCGTCATGACGGCCCGGCTCGGGCCTGAAGACCTTCACCAGGCCAAAATCAAGAACAGTAACCCAGTCAGGGTCATCCTCGAACTGTGTGACCATGATATTTTCAGGTTTCAAATCCCGGTGGACAACCCCCCTGTTATGAGCCTCTCTCAAGCTGCGCGCAATCTTGGACACGATACGTACAGCCCTCAATGGATCAAGCCTTCCCCGTTCGCGCACCAGTGCGGCCAGAGTTTTACCTTCCACAAGTTCCATGACTATGTAGAACAAACCTCTTTTCGTTCTTCCGAAATCATGGATTGTAACGGTGTTGGGATGTTTCAATGCAGCGGCTTCACTGGCCTCGAGATAGAACCTTTTTTCAAAGTTGGGATCCAGCTTTCCAGCATAGGAGGGCGAAAGGATTTTCACAGCCACCACCCTGTGGAGGGGTTCCTGTGTTGCGCGGTATATTTTACCCATTGCGCCCACGGCTAACCTGGCGCCAATCCTGTATTTACCGCCCAGCAATACGCCTACAAGGGGATCTTTTCCCCCGTCGTCATTGGGAAGCGGTGGCGGCTTACCCAGAACAGGCGGTTTCTCTCTTTCTTTTTGTCTCTGCATTTCCTCGCCCACATTACGAATCAGAGCGCATAGTATCCTTTGCAATTCCAAGCTGTCAAACCAATATCAAGATGTTCGACAACCAGGGCTACGGCCAGCGGCACAGGATAATCCCGGGGCTAACAATATTTTTTCAACCAGGGTGGGAAGAACCGGTTGTCCTGCTCATCGGCCTGACATCATCCCTGCCGTTCTGAAATGCGACTATCTCCGCCATTATGGACAAAGCGATTTCTGCAGGAGTGCGCCCACCCAGGTCCAAGCCTATAGGAGACCTGATGCGTGCAATCAGTTCTTCATCTGTTCCCCGCTCCCTGAGCTTATCCAGGGCTGTCTTCACCTTTTTCCTGCTTCCCACCATTCCAAGGTACGCAGGGTTTTTCCCGATACAGGCCTCGAGTACTGTCTGGTCATAGTCATGACCCCTGGTGACTATCACGACCAGGTCTTTTTCACCCGGCTGCAATATTTCTATGGCTTCATCGAAAGGCTTGACCAGAAGCCGGACCGGCTCTTTGAACCTCTCCCGGGTGGCCCATTCCATGCGATCGTCCACGACCGTTATCCTGAAGCCCAGCCTTGAAGCAAAGGAAGCTATTTCAAGTCCAAGATGCCCAGCTCCAAATATCAGGAGCCTTGCCTGCACGTTCACGGGTTCCAGGAAAACCATTGCGGAACCGCCGCAACCCATGTCAATGCCGGAAAGAACAAGGTTGACGAGCTTTGGGTTGCCTTGTTCCTCCATGAGCTTTCCGGCTTCCCGTATGGTGGATGCTTCCAAGGTACCCCCGCCGATGGTTCCTACAATGCCGCCATCCGCATTTACCAGCATCTTTGCTCCTGCTTCCCTTGGGGCGGATCCTTTTACCTCGACAACCGTGGCCAAAACAGCCTGCTTCCCGTGCTCGAAACAATCCAGTACAGCCTTCAATACATCCAAACTCATCAGGCGACCCTCCGTTTAAACCCTTCTTTAAGCAGCACCTGCTCAAGTCAATATCAGGCAAAAAAACAATAATACCGGAATTGTAAAAAGTCGAGAAAGACTTTATCGCACCGGCTTTATTGCACTTGAGTTTCCTGTTGATCGAAGATAACCTGTTCGAGACATTTGAACATGTTTCAAATTCCGGGCCGGCGGCATAGAAATGTAAGGGCTGTTCGAAACCGGGGATGATCGAGATGCAAAGGTGCTCTCAATGAAGTGTTCGTATTGCAGTAACTTCAGAACGAAACCAATCCTCATGGCAGCGATATTCTTTTTTCTCCTGCCGGTTTCCTTGTTCCGGTTTTCAGCTTTTGCATGGGCAAGAGCAAGAGTGGAGGTCAGATCCAACAACCGTATTCTGACCGTGAACCAGGACGGCACGAGTACCGAGTGCCTGCTTGCAGGCAAAAATAAGCCTGTCAGGTTGCGAATAAACGGCCCGGGGTACCTTGTGCTCTGGCCTTGGCCCGTTGTTCGAAAAGTCAGCAAGAAGATCAAGATCGATGTTTTCGAGGACAATGTACCCATAAGGACTATCGTCCTGGGCCGGTCCGGGCCAAGGGGAAGGTTCGAAGAAACAAGGAATATCAGGCCCGGCAGTTCCAAGGAATTAGGGCTCAAGGTTAAAAAAGGCGTTCACAGCTTCATGTTCCGCGTGCTCGGCTCCGGCTCATCCACGTGCATTGGCTTCTCCTTCAGGTTGAGAAGCGGAAAGCCCGTGACTCGGGCCGGGTCCGGGCAAGGCGCGCTTGAACATCATCCCGGTGAACTTCCGGCAGTGCCGTTGGTCCCGGTCGCCCCCCTGGCTTCTATCAAACAGCCCACGGAAAATGAGAAGGAAGATGAGAAAAAGGCATTAGAGGAACAACAGGAACCGCCGGAAAGGCCTCCCACATCCAGGATAAAGGCAAAACTTGCATCCGGTATGCCCGAGTTGCCGGGTGAAGAAGACATGGAGCAGGGAAAAAGCAGGCAAAGAGAGAAAAAAGAGAGAAAATCGCCAAAAGAAAGAATGAGACCGGGATCCGCACTAGAGTCCAGGCCTGTCGAGCAACCGCCCATAACGAGAAACAGCATAGGAATTACAGGCTTTGCAGGTCTCGTTGTTCCGTCGGGAATGTCTAATCCGTTTGTCGACCTCGGACTCAAGTTCAGTGTGAACCTCCCTCTCCTCCGAAAGATGTTGGCCTTGTTTGCAGCCGCCAGGTACAGGTACTTTGGAAACAAGGGAGTAGCCCGTTCTTCCATTCCTACAGAGTACAAGCTTTCCATCCATACCCTTCCTCTTTACGCCGGGATCGAGGCAAACGTGCCTACAGGCACACCCATAATGGTGCATGTTTCGGCAGGCATGGGCTATTTCCTGGCCTGGGCCGAATCACGTGCCCGCGGCAGCAAGGTCTCGGGCTCGGGAGGGGGGCTCGGATATGTCCTGGCTCTGGGTGCGTCCCTTCCCCTTGGAACCGGCAGGGCCGGCCTGTTCGTTGATTTCTCCGGCGCAAAGGCTGACGCTGAGCCGGTATGCAGGAACTGCGACGTGGGGGGACTTTCGATCTTGCTGAACTACAGGATCGGAATGTAGATCAAAATTGAGTAAAAGGGGACTTTGGGTCAGGGAAACACAAAGGCTCCGAGGCCGAACGATCCGATACGCCACCAGAGGTGGGGAGCCTGCATCTCGCCCCCGGCCTGCCCGGGCCTGGCCTTTGAATCGAGCCTGAAGCGAACCTGCTTCACCTGCTTGCCGTCCAGTGAGAGGACACATGAAATATCAGCCGGCAGCGATATACCGCCAGGCGCCTCCAAGACCTTGCCGACTTTTTTATGCGAAAGCACCAGCGGTAAAGGGATTGCATACTCCCTTATCCCGGTCCCGAACGAAAACGGCGCGGATGAACCGATAATGGGCTGCTTTAAAGATTCGCCGCCCAGTCTGCACCTTGCAGTCACCTGCCCGGCCTTTTTCCTGTCAAAGAAAATCAACCACGGTCTTTCTTTATCCGGAAATTTCATGTCAAGCGGCTCTGGTTGGTATGCAAGCCATACACGGCTCATCCTTTCCTTGCATGAAAGGCTGATCAGCCCCATGTCCGTGGCAACCCCGGTCTGTCCGTCAAGGAGCATAAGCCTGGCCCTGGATAAAGGTTTGCGGGCCGGATCGAACCGGCAAACAGCCCGTGCGAGTCTGTTCAGCTTTGAGATGCCGACCGGGCAGCGTGTCATTTCTGCGCCGCTGTCTTCCGCCTTGACAATGATATAGTCATCTTCCTCCAGGTCGCCTTTGAGTTTCAAGAAAAGCCTGGTCACCTTTCCCCTTTCAATGTGTGAGCGGTAGTCCAGGAGCATGGGCCCGTCCTTTTCGAAGTCCCTTTTTGCACACGGAATATATTTGCTTTCAGGCCAAAAACCAAAAGGATCACGCATCACCCTGGGCAAGGACTTGATTTTCGCGGCAGTCCTGCCGGGCTTCCCCTTGCCGTTGTTTTTTGCCCCTCCTCCCAGTATTTCAACCAGTTTCATTACCAGCACCGACTTGTCCCTGTCCGGCAAGCCGCCCTTGTCCAATTGATCGAGTATGGCGTACACCGCGGTAAAGGTCCTGTCCATTTCCTCTCTTCTCTGCGTGAACTCGTCCGATCTTACCCTGCACGAGTTGAAATCGTGGCACAATGCAAGGGTCTGCTGCATGAGGAGCTGCAACAATTCACTCGGGTCCCTAAGCTTGTCCTTGCCCATCTCTCCTGAAAGGGACATGCCCTTGAAAGAGATGGAAAATTTTGCCTTGAGGCTCTCATACCTGACTCTGTACTGGTCGCAGTCCTGTCTCACGATCTCACCGATGGGATCAGGGCACCTGAACTTCTCGTATGCCGGGCAGCCCAAAAAGGCCGAAAAACACAAAGCAGCGGCAGCAAGAACCAAAGCAGCGGCGATCACCGGCCTCATCTCGCATCTTCCCCTGCACGCGAAACAGCAGAGCCTGTTTCAGGGCTCAACGCCCATGGCCCAGCCCTCTTTGCCTCGACCGGGTTCGGTATCATGTCGGTGGTCACCATCCACCATGGATGAACCATGTCGCCGTTATCGCCGTCCTGCGCAGGAAGCGGCACAAGCGCCCCGTTTTCCTGAACCGTGAAGAACAGGTTCCTTACAGGATATCCATCCGCCTTTACCACGCACTTCCAATCCCCGGGTCTGCCGGGCCAGGGCTTTTGGCCTTTCGGCGGCGACACACCTTTTGCAAGGCCATGGAAAAAGGGCAATGTGAAATCATAGTGCTGCCATGAGAGGATCGAACCCGGGTTTACCCGGCTCGAGCCAGGGCCTGTGCGGATATACCTGGGTTCGTCCCTTACCGAGCCCGAGCTGCCCGAGTACCTGCCCGGTCTTAATGCACTTGTGACAGGGTCGCCGTTTACGTAACACCTGGCCGTCACCTTCGGCCTCTTGTTGCGAAGTTGCAGAGTGACCCTGATATGAGGCTGCTCGTAGTCAGGCGGCAGGAGGCCCTTGTAAGGGAAAAAATACAGCCATCCGGACCCGGTTTCACTGCCCATGTCGAGCTGGTACGTGTATACCGGTTCGCCCACCACTTGCTTTTCCCGGGACCTGAAAACATTGAATTCCATCTCTCCTATCAACACCGGGACCTGGTCCATGGCCTTCTTGTATCGCACTTCCACGTTGAACAACGGCTTGTCCAGGACAATTTTTCCCGGCTCGCGGCAGGAAACCCTTACGACTCCCTTCTTGTTTTTCCTCACAGGACATTCCACTTTGTCCTTGCCGTTGAAAGAGAGCACAACCAGGTCGTCCGCCTCGAACTCCCCCAGCAGGTACACGCCGATCCTGGGCCTGTACCCAACCACCTTGTTGTATCTGTGCCACTTGCCTCCGCTCTTGTCAGTGTAGTCTTGGTCCACCTTTTGTAGCACATTTGCAAGGTATGGCTTTCCCCACGGCCAAACGAGTTGCGGGTACCCTGGTTCCAAAGGCTTTGGTAGAGGTGGAGAAAGAGTAGATCCGAACCAGGGTGTACCGGAACCGATATAGCCTGTATGTTTTTTCTTGGTCCCTGCTTGCTCCAATGTCCCGGGTGAGGTCCGCGGCTCGCTGCCGCTGGTTTGTCCGAGTATTTCCACGAGGCGCTGCATGGCGATCCTGCGGTCCGCTTCGGGAAGATCCTTTCGACCGAGTTGCTCGGCCAGGGCAAAAATGGCCGTAATGGTGCGATCCAGGTTCTCCCTCTTCTTCAAGTACTCGGAAGGCTTAAGGCGGCAGGAATTGAAATCGTGACACAAGGCCAACATCCTTGCAGAGAGGAGCTGGAGCAACTCACTCGGATCCCTCAATGACTGCTTGCCCACATCCAGGCTGGCCCCAAGTCCCTTGTACCCTGCCGATATCTTTGTCCTCAGGGAGTCATACTGCACCTTGTACGCCTGGCAATCATCGCGGACTATGGTTCCGATTGGATCGGGGCAGACATACTTGCCGTTGCCGCTGCATGACACTATGCCGCCCGGCATCACCGTGACTGCGATTACTAAAAAGAGAACAGGCGCCGACTTCTTGCCTATTGAATCGATCCTGGTCATAATGTTTACACCTTGCATCAAACCGGTTCCCTCCAAGACCGGGTATATGACAGATAACGAATTCAACGGTTTTGTCAAACTCCGCCGGGAAAGAGCCCGTCTTCAAGCACGCTCTCTTTCAGGGGCTCGATGCACCACGGCCCGTCCGCAGCGGTATCTCCAACCAGGTTGCTCACCCTGTATGATTCGAGAACAGGTCCGGGATGCCTTGCAACAGATTCCAGGGCCTCGTGAGCAGGGTAACTCTCACAGTCCAGCCAGGCTTCATAGAGACCGGGCGGCACGATCAAAGGCATTCTCGGGTGTATCCTGGAAACCGATTCATCCGCCTCGCGGGTCAGGAGAGCCATGGATTCCAAGCCCGGGACGCCCGGCTTGTTCCAGCTTTCCCAGATTGCGGCAATGGCAAACGTGGAATTATCCGACTTCCTGAAAAAAAAAGGCAGTTTTTGCCTTCCCTGCTTTCTCCACTCGTAGAACCCGTCTGCTGGTACAAGGCATCTCCTTGCCGACATTCCCTCCCTGAAATAGGGCTTGTGCAAAACGCTTTCAATCCTGGCATTGATTGGCCTGGGGCCTGAATTCGGATCTCTCGACCAGGACGGCACAAGGCCCCATACCAGGCCGGCAGCCTCCCTTGAACCAAACTTGCTTCTTCTGACAGTCAGAACGGCGCGTCCCGGAGAAATATTGTAACACGGGCTCGTATCCAGTTCCCGGCCCAGGCCAAACAGATCGGCCAATTCATTTCCAGGTGTGTACAGAACGAACCTACCGCACATCACGGCCTCGACACGGTCAGGGACAATGGCAAAACCGGGGGCAAACGCCGCCTACTTGTCACCCAGATCTTCTAGGACTTTCAGAAAGGCCCTCAAGGCGTCGGTCTGGGATATTATGGCTACCAATTGCCCGTTCTCGACAACCGGAAGAGCCCCGAACTTGTGTTCCACGAATATCCGGACAGCCTCCAATATATCAGCATCAGGTGAAATAACTATGGGATCCTGTGTCATGATTTCATTGAGCGTGGTGTTGTCCATGAACGACTGGTACTCATCAGGAGTGGTACCTGCCACGACAGACGGCAATGCTCTCTTTAAATCCCTGTCAGTAACGATTCCCACGATCTTTCCATCCCTGACAATGGGAACATGCCTTATTCTATTTCTAAGCACATGAACTACGGCGGTCTTGACCTTGTCTTGTTCGGTCAGGGTCAACGGGTTGGGTGTCATCCAGTCCTTTACTCGCATTGTTTCTCCTCCTCTTAACTTTATTTTCCGATCTTCCTCCTGGATTTTCAATCCGGGTTTTCCGTGAGAGGCAGGTTGCGCTCCTGCGGTATGGTTATGTTCTTCAATAGTTCAACCATGTAATGATCGGTCATGCTCGCAACAAAATCCCGGACCTGGGCCGCAGCAAGGGTATGTTCCTTGTACCATCCCGACCTGTTTTTCAGGAAATGCCGGTACAGCAGAGATTTCCTGCCACCTTTCTCTTTTTCTTCGAGCAACTCGTTGAACACTGTAGTCATTGCCGCCCTTATCCGCCTCACTCCCTTTTTTATCTGCCTATTGTAATAGATGTGGTGATAGTTGAACGCCTTTAGATCCAAAAGGGCTTTCTCTTTGTCCTTGGAGAAACCGATTTCTTTTTTTCCCAAGCTTTGGCTCACCAGATCGATGATCAGTGAATTTACGATATCTTTGCCCCTGTCACCAAGCCTGCGTACTATTCCCCCGGGTATTTGGGACCGCTTGACAACACCAAGCCTTATCGCATCTTCAAGATCCTGTCCGAGATAGGCAATGGAGTCGGCCGCCCTTACCACACATCCCTCCATTGTCGCAGGAGGCCTGTTGACATTCTTGAATACCCCGGACTCTTCGTACACGCGTTCCGGTGGAATCAACCTTGGAGCAGGAGCCAACCTGTAAAGGGATGACTCTCCATCATGGCACAATATGCCATCTCTTACCTGCACGGTCAGGTTGAGCCCTTTACTGCGGTTTGCAATCCGGTCGACTACATAGAGACTGTTGACATTGTGCTTGAAAGGACCAAGACCGTTGGCGATACACAGCTCGTTTAAAACCGATTCGCCGTCGTGTCCGAACGGTGGATGACCGAGGTCGTGTCCCACGGCAATGGCTTCGACAAGATCCACGTTCAGTTTGAGGGCCTTGGCAATGGAACGTGATACCTGGGAAACATATGTTGTATGCAGAAGCCGCGTGGAAATATGCTCATCGAACCGGGCTGCAAGAAATACCACCTGTGTCTTACCCGCATATCGCTTGTATGCATCCGAGTAGATTATCCTGTCCCTGTCTCTTGCAAACTCGGACCTCAAGACGGTTCTTTCACCCCTGGCCCGCCTGGCTGCCTTGTGAGGAGTTGCAAATGGAGAAAGGAGGTATCCGTCGCGTTCGATCAGGTCTCTCGTAACCTCTCGCAAGTTCGGCGCATCCGGCATCGATTGCTCCACTCCCGTCCGATCATCGTGATCGATCGGCATGTTGAACAAATCAATATCAAATGGGAGGCCAAAAGGCCAGGAAAGTATATTTCCGCTATCACCCCTGGAGTTTCTTTTGTGGACGATTTTCATGGAATAGGTTAATAAAATTATTTAAGAGCGCAATGCAGCCGATAGCAGAAGCCAAAGGCTTTGGAAGAAAGGATACGTTCAGTGAAGCAGAGGAGAAGTAGTATGTTCTTGAAAAAGGCATGTTTCAGTCTGTTCTTGTTAATCTTGCCGGCAGGCATGTGGGCAGGAGGAATCCTGACCGCATCGAGCGCCCAGGCAGGTCCCTTAAGGATGATGGGATTCGACGCCGCCTCCACGGGGACACTCAACGGCCAGGTTTCTTTCGGCCGGGGAATAGGCGTGCTCTTTTCCAACCCGGCCTTGCTGACCGACCAGGACGAAGGTCTCACACTTGGTTACACCACTTACAAGGAATGGCTCGGAACCTCACTCATGGCCAAGCCCCTCAACTCGGACGTACCCATGTCGTACTACAAGGCGGACGTGACAGCCTTCCCGGGGCCTGACAGACCGTTGCCCACTCTTGAGCTGCCCAAAGCCAGGGCAGACACGAATCCCGGCACATTTGCGAATTTTATCGCGCTCGGTCTCATTAAAGACCTGGATTTCGGCGGAGCCGTGCAGGGACTCAAGCTTGGATTGTTGCTCCAGGTCCCTACAGACGGACCATTGGTTGCAAGCGTTTCGTACGCAGACGAGAGGGAACAATACTTTTCCAACTCCATACATTTCGCAAGGTTCGGAGAGTGGGACAGGGTAATATCCGTCCTGGTGGGACTCGGGTACACTCCCAAGCCCTGGGCACCTTGGATCTCCGTGGGAGCCACCGCCGAGGTTGTACTGACCACCGGCCTTAATCTCAACCTGTACACTCCGGACGTTATGAACCAGAACTATGCCACCACGGCCACTTCCCTGGATGCAGGAGCTCAGTTGAGGGCCATTGCCGGCATCAGGGCCAAGCCATTACCGTGGCTCTCCCTGGGGCTGGTGTTCAGGGACAGGAAATTCATGGACATAGATGCAACGGCATCCCTGAAACTATGGGACGACCACTATAACGACGACAATGCCACAAAGCCCAGGATCGTGGAGCAAATACATAACCTTGTGGTGGATTACGAACCGCTCGAGGTCGCGGCATCGGCGGGAGTCGAATTCGGTAAGTTCAAGGCCCAGGCAGTTGGCTCGTGGGTGCACTGGGAAAACTATTTCGACAAGCACAGGCAACACCCGCAGGATGCGGCGGTCTTCACCAGGGCTGACAAGGACAAGCCAAAAATCAATGGATCGGATTTTCGTTTCGATGACACATGGTCAGTAAATACATCGATGGGATACGAATACCTGGACAACATGGAAATCGTGACCGCGTTCACATGGGCTCCAAGCCCGGTTCCTCCGCAAACGGGCAGGACGAACTACGTGGACAACGATGTCTTCGGCTTCAGCCTGGGCCACAGAGCCGACCTCGTCCTGGCCGGTCACAGCCTGGCGGCGGACGTAGGCTTCCAACTTTGGTACATGCCCGAGATAACCGTTCACAAGGACCCGTCCCTTATAAAGGACGAGTTTCCGGACTATGCAGTTACAGCGCTCACTCATGAGCCCATGGTAGAGGCATCGGGATTGCAGACCAACAATCCCGGCTTTCCGGGGTACAAGGCGGGCGGTTTCGTGTTCTCCGCCGCGGCAACATTGACATACAGGTTTAAATAGGAGGGTTTGATCATGCCGGCTGTAAAGAAAGTGATTGGACACTTGGTTATTCTTGTTGCGCTCGGCGCGCTTTTTTCCACGACATGGGCATGCTCCTCGATTCAAGGAAATCCTCTTGACGAGTCAGCCCTCGGTTACCAGGAATGCACGTCGGACAGGTCGTGTGGAAAGGGCAGGTACTGCAACAAACCGGAAGGCAAGGACAAGGGTTATTGCTGGCAGGACTGCAGGCCATCCGAGGACGACAAGGATTGCGCCCTCATTGGAGACGGGCTGGAGTGCACTGTTTTCGGGCGATGCGTACCAAAGGGACAGGACTTTTCCTGCATGAATAACTCGCAGTGTGAAGAAGGCTATTTTTGCAATATCGGCGTGAACACGTGCCAAGCCCGTGTTCCATGCAACGAATCCAAGGACTGCGATAACGGTTCGGTTTGCATGGCCGGCATGTGTGTTCAACTGTGCGGAATCGACATAATCGAAAAGGATGGAATAAAGATCGAAAAGGGAAGGCACCAGGATTGCCCAAAAGGAACCTACTGCAACGCCGGTGTCAAGGCCCGTGGAAAGGGAACATGCTCGCCTCTTTGCAGGGACCAGGAAGATTGTGCCGGGTACAGTGAAGATGTACAATGCACACCTATCGGCCTTTGCCTCGAGCCCGGCATAGACTGGTACGAGCCTGACGAATGCAGGTGGGTTGTTGACGGCGTGCATGTAAATCACTACCTTGCCGATTCGCCTTGCCTCGAGCTTGGTTTCAATTATGGTTGCCGGCCCGGCGCGGATGTCAGCACCTGCGCAAAACTCTCGGACAAGGTGGATCTTGGAAAGATTGATCCTGCTTATGATGCGAGCAAGCTCGCCGGCATTTGGGGAATACACTTCCAGACTTCGACTATAAACGACATTCCGCTGGTGGGTTCGCAGGACACGGTGTCATCCAATACGGGTATTGCAAGACTGACTCACAATGGAAACAAGGTCACCATGGAGATCAAGATATGCAAGATCGACTTGATAAATTTCTGGGACGACGACAAGCAGCATGAGAACCTGTCCTGGATGATAGTACCGAAAAGGTACGTAATGGCCGTGCCCGTGGTGGTGCAGGACTTCACCATTGACAAGGTGGAAAAGGGAGCAACTTTCACGACATCGTGGGTGCTCGATGTCCGGGGCGCAATCCTGGACGATCCGAAGAACGATCCCCTGCCTACCAAGAAAGACCTGACTCACGAGTGGGACCAGGACTTGGACGGGAATCCCGGAATGACCACTGTCATGGAAGGGTTGTTGCACGGCGACGTGTACAATGTTCAAAAATGGGGTGACAGTAAACATGGGGTGATCCTGGATGACCAAGCGAATTACATCGGCGGCCTCATGGAATCCATGAGCATACAGGAGGTCCTGGGGGGTAATCCGCCCGACCTTGGTCAGAATGCCGATATTTCCATTCATCCAATGGCGGACCGGACTTTCTTCAGGATGGCGCGCATGCCGGACAATACAACTTGCGCCGACGTAATCGAAAGAAGCGCCAAGAAAGGCGACTGGCTTTCCTACACACCGCATTACGGTGATGTACAGCCGCCTGCGGATTGAGAGGTACGGTCTTGCCCATGTCCTCCATTACCATGGAGAACCCGCCTTCCCAGGAAGTGGTGCGGAATATCCTTGAATCCGAGGGATTTCATTTCGAACCCGCCCAGTACGCTTTTTGGATGGCCAGGGGAACAGGATGCACGGCAGTATACTACAAGTCCGGCAAACTGGTTCTCCAGGGCAAGGCATGCAAAGACACGGCCGGCCTTGTCGGATGGCACAGCGGACACGGGAACGGGTTCAGGTCTGCAATCGCCATGCATCCTGCAGGTGTTTCGTCCTGGATAGGCATGGACGAATCCGGCAAGGGTGATTATTTCGGCCCGCTCGTGGCTGCGGCGGTTCGGGTGGAGAGCAAGGACATAGCCTGGCTCGAGGAACTGGGTGTTAAAGACAGTAAGAAGCTGTCGGACGACAAGGCCCTGCGTTTGGGCCGGGTCTTGTCGCAGGTCCTGCCGTTCAACGTTGTCTACATAGGTCCGGGCAAGTACAACAGCATGTACGATTCCATGGGCAACCTGAATGCAATCCTGGCATGGGCACATGCAAAGGCCCTGGCCGGTTTGCTTAAAAAGGTTGATGCCGACCTCGCATTATTGGACAAATTTTGCGCCAAAGACAGGATGGAAAAGGCTCTCAATGGAATCAAGCGAAAGATAAGGTTCGAGCAGAGGCCCAGGGCTGAAGATGACCCGGCAGTGGCCGCTGCAAGCGTGGTGGCAAGGATGAGGTTCAACACAGGGCTCATGTCCATGGGCAAGAAGCTCCGCATGGTCCTACCCAAGGGCGCCGGCACTCCTGTAGTCATTGCGGCAAGGAAACTGGTTGAAATTCACGGGCCGGGCGTATTGGCCAGTGTTGCAAAACTGCACTTTCGCAATACCGGCATGGTCCTTCAAAAAGAAAGACACACTGAAAGCAGGCATGTTGAAAACAGGTAACACCAAGGAGGGCTGAAATGGCTATGGATTTCTTCGCCCATGAGGAGCGTGCCAGGAAGAATACGAAACTCATGGTGCTCCTCATGCTCTTGTCGGTTGCGGCGATAATTGCGGCAGTGTACTTCGTGGTGGTGGCACTTTTCTTCTATACAAAGGCGCCGGACCAGGTGTTCTTGTGGTGGAAACCCAAGACTGCCCTCTATGTTGCTTGTGGAGTCGTGTCACTGGTTACCATCGGGTCCCTTTACAAGACCATTCAACTCGGGTCGGACGGCGGTGTGGTATCCAGGATGATGGGAGGCATCCTGGTGGATCCGGACACCAGGGATGCAGGGGAGAGAAGACTTCTGAACGTTGTTCAGGAAATGTCGATTGCAAGCGGCGTGCCTGTCCCGGACGTGTACATATTGCCGGAGGAGCAAGGGATAAACGCCTTTGCAGCAGGCCTCGAAACATCCAAGGCCACTGTCACGGTTACAAGGGGATGTATCGACAACCTGACAAGGGACGAGTTGCAAGGTGTGGTGGCACACGAGTTCAGTCACATTCTACGCGGCGACATGAAGATAAACCTGCGCATGATTGGAATCCTGCACGGCATACTGCTCTTGGGAATAGTCGGTTACTGGCTGCTGCGTTCATCAGTTTTCAGAGGTTCATCAAGGGGACGAAACAAGGGAAACCAACTCGTGCTCCTTGGTATCGGTTTGCTCGTAATAGGATACGTGGGCGTGTTTTTCGGCAAGTTGATAAAGGCCGCCCTTTCGAGGCAGAGGGAGTTCCTGGCCGACGCCTCGGCCGTGCAGTTCACCAGGAACGATTGGGGCCTTGTGGGCGCACTCAAGAAGATTGGCGGACTTTCGGCTGGTTCCAGGTTGTCCACGCCCAATGCAGAGCAGGCGAGCCACATGTTCTTCTCAAATGCCCTGTCACAGGCATGGTTCAGTGCCATGGCCACTCATCCGCCACTTGAAGAGAGGATAAAGAGGCTTGAGCCCGGTTACAAACCGGAAACGGAAACCGCGACCGGGCTTGGCGGCAAGACCGGGGCTGCAGGCGCTGAAGGCCGGGCCATGGGTTTTGCCGGTGCTCCAGGACCGGTCCGGCAGGTTGGTCAAGTTTCAACCGCTGCTGCACAGGCCGGGCCTGCAAAAAGTGCAGGAGCCGGTAATAACGTGGACGTGACCAACATGGTGGCTTCCATAGGCCGGCCTGAAAAGAAACACCTTGAATATGCTAAAAAAGTCATGAACACTATCTCACAACCCCTTGTCGAGGCGACCAGGACACCGTTCAGCGCCAGGGCCGTGGTCTATTGCCTTTTGCTGGACAGGAACGCTGAAATAAGGCAGGCCCAGGTGAAAATGCTCGCAAGCAAGGCTGACAAGCCGGTATTTTCCGAGGTGGTGAGACTCGAGAACTTTGCATTCGACCTGGCTGTTGAACACAAGCTGCCCCTGTTCGACCTTTGCCTGCCATCTTTGCGCGGCATGTCTGCAGCGCAGTACCAACACTTCATTGAAGTAGTCGAAACCCTGGCCCGTGCAGACAACAGGATCGATCTCTTCGAGTTCATGTTGTCACATAGTTTGAAACGCCATCTCGGTGCCGCCTTTGAGAAGGCACAGAAAAAAAAGACCAGGCAAAAACTGTCTGTAAAGAGCTTCAAGCAGGCGGTGAAAACCATTTTATCCGTACTGGCCGAGGCTGCCGGGCAAAACGAGATAAAGCAAATGCAGGCCTTCAAGGCGGGCGCACAAGCCCTGGGCATGAAACCCGAAGAAATGGACAGATCGAACGCCGGCCTGGAAAACCTCGAGCATGCATTGAAGAGACTTTCTTCCATATCACCGTCAACCAAGAGAAAAGTGATTCAGGCTGCTGTCGATTGCGTTGCTGCAGACGGCTTCGCCACCTTGGGCGAGGCCGAACTCTTGAGGGCCATAGCGGATGGGCTCGGCTGCCCTACCCCTCCGGTCTGGCCCGGGCAGGAACTTTGAAAGGCAAACTGTGCAAAAATTTAATTACTGGCGCCAAGATGTCGCCTCGAATATGTGTGCTCAAACCTTGAACAGGAGTCTGTCATGAAAATTTTAGCAGCTTTGGTTCTGCAGGTAATGCTCTTATCGCCTGCACTGGCTGCCGAAGTGGAGCTGATCGACGACTCACTCGATCACTCCACGACAGGCATTCGAGAGGGAGGAGCATTCCTCGAATCCGGCGGGTGGCAGGCAAAAGCCGGAAAGAACGTCAGGATAACTTATGACCTGGGCAAAGCGTATTCTGCCGGAAGGTTCAGGGTAAATGTCAAGAATTTCCTGCCCTGCGACCAACCGAACAATGAAAAGTGTCACATCATGACCATGTGGCAAAGTACAAACCAGACCAGGGGCTCGGCAAAGGACGCTGGAGAATCCTATTGGATATTCAGAACAGGCAGCAATTATTTCGGCCCTCCTTGTCACTACAAATTCCTGACGCGGCCTGTTGGAGCGGACACCGTACCAAGTGACGAGGCAAGAATCGACCATGGCTTCAACTGGAAAGCAAACGCCACATATTCATACACAGTTACCTGGGATGAATCAGGATATATAAGCCTAAAACGAGGCTATCCAGGTGGAGAAAACGTAATATATGAACATCACCACAACAAGCCGATCAGGTTACGTTATCTTTTGATAGGTAGAGACCATGAGACCAAGCCCAATTACGGAGAACAACCAGGTGTTATTTACTCCAATGTCAAGGTATGGGTAAAAGAGGATTCAGGTGATACGGATATCGACATAGACACTGATACGGATATCGACACGGACGCTGATACAGATACTGATACGGATATCGACACGGACGCTGATACGGATACTGATACGGATATCGACACGGACGCTGATACGGATACTGATACGGATATCGACACAGACGCTGATACGGATACAGGTGGAGATACAGATATTGATACTGACAGTGACAGCGATACAAATATAGGCTGTAGGTACGACAGCGATTGCGAGAAAGGTCTGATTTGCGTGGACGGCACTTGCAAATCCGGAGTTGGTTCAAAAGACTCTGGCTGTGCTTCGACAGGAGCACATGGTTTTGGTCCGGCTGTCTTGTTATTACTTGCCTTACATCTTGCACACCGATGGCCGCCTCACCGAAGTTGATTTTCTTTCCTGATTTTCTTGCCGGCTGATTCCTGTACCAACTGGAAAAAGGGGGAAAGAATGAATTTATGGTATATTCAAGAGAAAATAGGGTTGAAATCTTTGGGAATTGATGCCAGGATTGTTCACATGATCAAACATGCACGTAGTGCCATGCAGCTCTCGGCCACTTTCTTCGTAATGCTAATGTTGGCATTTATTATGCTCTCGGGTGCTGCAATGGCTTTTGATGAAGTTCCCGTGCTGAACGCCAGGCTCTCATCCCCGATGAGCGGGCCAGTCTCGCTGGAGTATGAAGCGAGCTATGGCACGCGGGATACCCGCTTCCTTGGATTACGGGGCTTTGAGCAGGCATTCAGGATCCAGGTTCGCCCGTATGAAAGGATCGGCCTGCAGGCATGGGCAGGCACGGCCCTTCGAGATGGCGCTGTCAAGGGAACCAGCCTTGGAGCCATGGCATCATTTAGGCTGCTCTCACAGCATGACAGCTCGAAACTCCTCAATCTGGATGTCGCAGTAGGAGTGCTTAGAGATTACCGCGGTGAGACCTTGCCAAGACTTCAAGTGGTGATGGAACGTGATATCGGCAGGATCGCGCTAAGTGCGGCCGGCATGCTGGAGATACCTCATTCACCTGCAAGAGACGATGCCGATATAGTGTTGGGAGTGGCCGGCAGATACAATATCAACGAATGGTACACCCAAGGCATAGAGGTGAGGGTAGAGGACCTGGAGGGAATCTGGGAAACCGATGAGGCCGAAGGAGGGGCTAAGTTGTTGCTGGGGCCATGGAGCAGCTTTGAGGTAGCCGGGGGGCTTTTCCTAACTGCTGGCGCAGGACTCCTGGTGAACCTCTCCCACGGGCAACCAGGCTTTAGCGGAAAGAAGTTTGGAATAATGGCCAGGGCAGGGGTGGCCTACTCGTTTTGACCCGAGCTTCCACCAAGCTTCCACCCCACCCAGGTTGATTTTAACACCACCCAAATTGTTTTTAAATCACGCGATGTTACTGAACAGGCAAGATCGTGCGAGTACCCACCATGCTCCTCGCAGACACTGATAAATGCATCAGCGGGTATCAATAATCAACTGCAATGGTCTGGACCTCCAATGATCGAAAACACTGAAAAAGATCTTCCTTCCCGGCACAGCTCGCTGAAATTGTGTGCCAAGCTAAAAGCCATGACCTTCTATGAACCTAACCCGCGTCGGCATGACTCCAAAGCAAGCCCGCTATTCTGAAATTCCTTAATGATATCAACAAAAATATCACCTCCGTCCCCTCAATCGTCCCCTCAATCCCCCTCACCTCCGTCCCCTCAATCATCCAATTGATACAGGAGGACGCGAGCCAGGCGCGGCCTTGCCTTACCCGCCTTGGTCGGGCCAGCTCTGCCTCGGCCCTCCCCGTCGTGCTTCACTACGCCGCGCCGTTC
>JAADFL010000114.1 GCA_013152945.1 Deltaproteobacteria bacterium
TCGTCTTACCATGATCCACGTGCCCTATCGTCCCTACGTTAACATGAGGCTTCGTCCTTACATACTTCTCCTTCGCCATCGATCCTCTCCTCTCCGTTTTCTATGCGGGGCTTATTCCCCCTACAATCCTTTCCCTGGTTTCCCTTCCTACGGGCGTAAACCTTGAAAACTGCATCGTATGGGTAGCCCTGCCCTGGGTCCTCGAACGCAGGTCGGTAGCATACCCGAACATCCTAATCAACGGGGCTTCAAACCTGACTACCTTTACAGCTTCCCTTGATTCGGTATCCGTGATCTTCCCGCCCCGGGCGCTGGCATCCTCTATGACAGAACCGAGGAATTCTTCCGGCGTTACCACTTCGACATTCATTAGCGGCTCGAGAAGATCCGGCCCGGCGTTGCGCACAGCCTTCTGCAGGGCAAGCACCGTGGCCGCCCTGAATGCCACCTCGTCCGACTCCCCCTCACGCCATTCAGCATCCACCAGGGTTACCTTGATATCTATTGTCGGGTACCCGGCCAAGGCTCCGCGTTCCGAGGCATCCTTGGCCGACAAACCTATGGCTTGCACGAAACGCTCGGGTAACGCCCCGGGCTCGAGACCGTTTTCGAACTCCACCACGGACCTGGACTTTGCAGGTTCCACCTTCAAGACGACACGTGCAAAGGCGATCTTCTCTCCCGTCCTCCTGTCAAGCACTCCTTCGCCACGGCCCTCTTTGGTTACTGTTTCCCTGTAGGCTACCTGGGGTCTTCCGACATTCGCGTTCACCTTGAATTCCCTTAGCAACCTGTCCACGATTATTTCAAGATGCAGTTCACCCATTCCTGAAATAAGAGTTTGCCCTGTATCTTCATCCACCCGCACCGAGAATGAGGGATCCTCCCATGCCAATTTCTCCAGGGAGGCGGAAAGCCGTTCCTCGTCGGTCCTGGTCTTCGGCTCGATAGCTACAGATATCACGGGATTCGGAAACTCTATCGACTCCAGGTAAACAGGATGTTTTTCATCACAAAGCGTGTCACCGGTGGCTGTAAAGCGCAGGCCCACGGCAGCCACGATGTCGCCCGGTCTGATGACCTTCATCTCCTCGAGTCTCTTGTTGGCATGCAACCTGATAAACCTGTTCAACCTCTCGCGTTTGCCGACCCTTGGGTTATACGCCGACTTTCCGGCTGAAATGGAACCTGAATATACCCGCAAGTAAGTCAAGTGCCCGACATAAGGGTCATTCTGTATCTTGAATGCCAATGCCGCAAAAGGTGCATCCTCCCTGGGAGGCCTCTCCTCTCTCCTGTCTTTCACGGGATGTATTCCTTTAACCGCCGGAACATCGAGGGGAGAAGGAAGAAAGTCGACCACTGCATCGAGCAGGGGTTGAACTCCCTTGTTTTTCAGGGCCGAGCCGCACAATACCGGCACCACTTTCCTTGCCAGGGTCGCCGACCTTATCGCACCTATCAGCCTCTCCCTGACCAATTCCCCGCCATCAAGGTACGCACTGAGCAACTCCTCGTCCTCTTCAGCCACGGCATCCAGCATCGCTTCCCTGGCCTTCTCGCTTTCCTCTGTCATTTCCGCCGGAAGTTCGCCTTTCTCGAATTCAGCGCCAAGGCTCTCGTCCTTCCACTTTATCGCCTTGAGATCCACAAGGTCGACCACGCCGTTAAAGGTGTCTGCACTCCCGATGGGGAGCTGCAACGGCACAGGGTTGGCCTTGAGCTTGTCCTTCATTTGGTCGATTACGCTGAAAAAATCGGCGCCCAGGCGATCCATCTTGTTTACAAATGCTATGCGGGGCACCTTGTACCTGTCCATCTGGTGCCAAACCGTCTCGGACTGGGGCTCCACCCCGCCAACTGCGCAAAATATGGCCACCGCCCCATCAAGGACACGTAGACAGCGTTCCACCTCGGCAGTGAAATCCACGTGCCCCGGTGTGTCGATCAGGTTGATTGAATATCCCCTCCATGAGCATGTCGTGGATGCACTCGTTATGGTTATTCCCCGTTCCTGCTCCTGTTCCATCCAGTCCATCTGGGCGTCGCCGTCGTCTACCTCGCCTATGCGATGCGTCATGCCGGTGTAATACAAAATGCGTTCGGTCGTAGTGGTCTTGCCGGCATCAATATGTGCCGCAATACCGATGTTTCTCAAGCCGGTCAGACCCAAAGCCAATTCGAAACCTTCCGTGCCTCGCCGTTACCAGCGGTAATGGGCGAATGCCTTGTTGGCATCCGCCATCTTGTGGGTATCTTCTTTCTTCTTGTATGCTCCGCCACGGTGATTAACTGCATCCAGCAGTTCACCGGCCAACTTTTCGTGCATACGCCGTTCCGTCTTCCTTGCCTTTGCATTGTTGATAACCCAACGAATGGCAAGCGCTGTTCTCCTCTCGGGCCGCACCTCTACAGGCACCTGGTAAGTGGAACCCCCAACTCTCCTGGATCTCACTTCCAGGACAGGCTTTACCTCTTCCACTGCCTTCTTGAAGAGTCTCAGCGGATCTTCTCCTGTCTTCTGACCCATCTGGTCCAATGCATCGTACAGTATATTCTCGGCAAGACTCCTCTTGCCCCTGGCCATGATGCAGTTGATGAACTTGGACACCAGCACGTCGTGGTATTTCGGGTCCGGTTCAATCTTCCGTTTCTGAATCTGTCCTTTTCTAGGCATTTGTCTCCCCCGTTCTCATCCTCGACGGGTTCCATACTTTGATCTGCTCTTTTTCCTGCCTTCGACACCGGTTGCATCCAAGGTGCCCCTTACGATGTGGTAACGAACACCCGGAAGGTCTTTCACTCTGCCTCCGCGTATCAGCACGACCGAGTGCTCCTGGAGGTTGTGCCCTTCGCCGGGAATGTAGGTTGTTACCTCCATACCGTTGGAGAGCCTCACCCTGGCGACCTTTCTCAAGGCCGAGTTCGGTTTCTTGGGGGTTGCAGTGTAAACCCTGATACACACGCCCCGCTTCTGGGGACAACTTTTCAGCGCAGGGGCCGAACTCCTGGATGTCACCTGTTCCCTGCCCTTACGAACAAGTTGATTGATAGTTGGCATGCCCTTCACTCTCCTTACAGCTCAAAAGCCGCATATCCAAACGGGCCCTTTGCCCTCTCAAGGTCTTCGGGTCCCGTGAAACCCTGAAGGCCACCTTTCTTGCACTCTGTCGTTGCTTGAACGTGAGCCGACGACCTCAAAGATCCAAAGCGCCTTTATTTATTCAGCGCTGTCGCCCACGCTCTGCACCCGACATACCGGCCGGCAGTGGGTTCTACCGGTTCGCGCCGAGTGTCTCGACTCGCCTCTGGCGACCAGAGACGCACGATTCTATGTATTGTTCATAGCTTGTCAAGTATTTTTTCTCTTTTTGTGATAGCCGAATTAAAATGTCAGTACCGGGGTACTTGGAGAGGAGCTCGAAGAGACCGGGCCGGGAGGCAGAATACCGGGCTTTGGGAAAAATACCGCTCACGGGAACCCTTCATCGAGGAACAACCATTTAAGAACAACTCAAGGGCCCGAGGTCAATCGTACAATCCGGAAGAGCCCTGGAGGAATCAGGCATCTACCTTATCAAGCTTCCTTCAATCGTAGCCGGCCTATCTCCAGACGCCCAAGCCAAACTTGTAAAGAAATACGCCCCTAACCCGGTTTTCAACTTGATACGGCTGATATGCTTGCCATAAAGAAAGGCACGACACAATACCCAGATGCGCTCCAGGCCACGGCCGGTAATTGAAATCCCAGTCTGATGCATTCATGATTGATCTTTTTTTTTCTATCATGGACTATATCATGAAATTTTTGTCGAGGTTGTCCGGAGGAGTAAACCATGCGAAGTCTTCTTGCTTTGTCCTTCATTCTGTGGGCAGCGACATTCTTGTCCGGATGCGACACCACAAGCAAGGATGCGTGCTTTGGCATCACGTGCAGCGGTCATGGAACCTGCGCTGTCAAGGATGGTGAGCCGGTCTGTCTTTGCGACAATGGGTACATTGCAGACAGCCTTTCCTGTAAACTTGATGCTTGCGCCAAACTGAAATGTGTCCACGGAACATGTGAAGTTTCAGGACAGGAACCTGTATGCAAGTGTAATGCAGGCTATTTTGGCCCGGTATGCGATGAATGCGCAAAGGGATATCACCCGGAGGACCTTTTATGCATGCCTGATTCCGTCTGTGATTCCAATCCGTGTGTTCACGGCAAGTGCAGAGACGAACAAGGCGAACCTGTTTGCGATTGCGATCCTGGTTATGCAGGCGATCATTGCGACCAGTGTGGTCCCGGTTATCACCCTGTTGGATTGGAGTGCGCCAGGAACTCAGCGTGCGACCCTGATCCCTGTGTTCACGGGGCATGCCATGACGTGGACGACAAGGCTGCCTGTAGTTGCGAAAAGGGCTATACAGGTGAAAAATGTAAT
>JAADFL010000115.1 GCA_013152945.1 Deltaproteobacteria bacterium
TGCAAACCGGGCCGTGTCGGTTCACAGCGCATATATAATCGAAGCCCTGAAAAAGCTCTATGGCGCAAGGAAATTGGTAAAAGAGCTGGAGAGGTAGGAGGCGACTGCCAACAGCAGAAGGTCTCAAATGTGCGACCGGATTTTGCCCTGGTTGCAACTATGCGACTTCGATATTTACTCTATTCATCAAGAGTTTTTATTACATGATTGTTTGGATATCCCTTCTCATCATTGAAATCGAGTTATTTTTTGGTGGTAGTCGCATATTTGCAACCAGGTATGCCGTCAGCTTATAGAAATAAAAAGGCTATTGATACAACCTGATGGTATCAAGGTGCCATGGTTTCGGCATGTGATGTTAATGGCTTGAAATAATTGAGATATTTGAGACATCGAGAGAATCGGTGATTTTTTGGAAATAATGACTCCATATGGCATGAGGCTTGCTAATGACAAGTGTGTGGCGCAAGGCATGGGCAAGATGTCCATGGGAGGAAAGGAAAAGAGAGAAACCAGGGAGGTTTGTCATGATTGGATTGGACAGGTTGATGAAGAAACCAGGTGTACTGGCGGCAGGACAGTTCAGCACAGAAGGTGAGATGGTTCGGGGAGTGGGCGAACTCAGCGACAGCCAGATGGAGGAAGTGGCACGGATATGCGGTAAGGCAGGAGAGCAGCTCAAGAGCCTCATGGGCGACCTTGAACAGGCCACCGGAATGCCGTTCAAGAACCTGAACGGCTGGGTTGTCATGGGGGAAAACCTGGCTCTTTGCGTAACGAATGAATCGGGTGTAATAGTGGATACGAAACGGGCTGACTTCAATGAGATACTTTTGAGCCTTTTTGGTCCGCCTGCAGCAGGGATGCCTTCATTGTGAAGGCATTGGATAACCCACTGTGTAAAGGCACTGTTGCATAAAGGGCGTAATTGGAGCCAAGGTAGTGGGAAACGGATTGTCCCGGACAGGTGATCTTTTTCAAAAGTGTATTCAGTTCTTTGTACAGGGCAGGTTCGACGATGCGTACGATTGTTTTTCACAATGTATCTCGCTCGACAAGGAACTTGCCCCTGCCTATTCAATCAGGGCTGCAGTGGACATGCGGCGAGGCAGGCCACAACATGCCCTGGATGACATTACAGAGGCGATCAATCTCGTTCCCGGAAATCCGGGATACATTCACAACAGGGCGGTTGTCCTCGCGGCAATCGGAAGAATCCGGGAAGCGATCCAAGAGTATGAGAAGGTACTCGATATTGATCCCTCGAGTTCGGGTACCCTCAACAACCTTGCTTGGTTGTTTACAAATGCCCCTGATCCATCGATGCGTGATTGCCGAAAGGCGATCGAGTATGCCAAGAGGGCAGTTGAAGCCAATCGTTCCGGCGCTTGGCTCGACACCCTTGCCGCGGCCCATGCAGAGTGCGGAGAATTCGAGATGGCAATCAAGATCGAGAAAGAGGCGTTTGCGAAATCTAATCATCGGAACCAGGCATTCAAGCAGAGATTGGAACTCTATGGGCAGGGAATCAGTTATGCCAGGCAGCGGTTCGGGAAGTGAAAGCAGAAACGGCATGCAACATCTGACAGATATTTGGACAATGAAATCAATGAGATGCGAAAAATATGCAATTCCTGCTTTTTTTTTCTTGACAAATTTTTACGCAGTGCATAATTTCGCAACGATGAAAATACGAAACAAAGAGATTTTTGACTTACACGCAGATTTATGTAAGACGTTATCCAGCCCAAAAAGATTGATGATTATAGCGTTACTTGCCAAGAAAGAATTGAGCGTGGGCGAACTGGCTGAAGTGCTGGAAGTGCCTATTGCGAATGTTAGTCAGCATTTAAGAACCCTTAAGGATAATTTCGTCGTAAAAGCACGGAAGAATGGACAAATTGTGTACTATAGCCTGGTAGATCCGAGGATGGTGGAAGCTTGTAATATCTTACGGTCTGTTCTTTTAGAGAAGATGAAGGCCAGGGGAAAGGTTGCACGGAATATTAACCCAGAGGAACTCATCGATGAGTAGGCATGAATATTTTTTTACCTCTTACTTTCAACTTATCGAAAGTAAGAAGAAAAACAAGGAGGAAACGTTATGAATGCTGAAGAACTCAAGGCGCTTGAAGTAGAAAAGACCGTCGATGCCAGGGGCACAGCGTGTCCTGGGCCGTTGCTGGAGGCAAAGAGGGCGATAACCTCGGTCAGTAAGGGCGGTATTATGGAAGTACTCTCGTCCGACGAGGGAACAAATGAAGACATACCCTTGTGGTCGAAAAAGGTTGGACACGAGTACTTGGGCAATGTCGAGGAGGCAGGCTATTGGCGCCTGTTCGTGAAACGGGGCAAATAATGTCAGGAGAAGCAAAAGGCGAAGAGCCGAAGATACTGGTGTTTTCCACAAACAATATCTCGGATCCGGGTATAGACCTGGCTGGCAGCGCCCACATGCATTATCCCCCCGGGGTCGTTACGATACCGATTCCATGTTCCAGCGGCATAAAGCCGTCATGGATAATACATGCCCTGGAATCCGGGTTCGATGGAGTTTTCATTGCTGCGGATGGAACAGATTGTGCCTACGTGCCGGACTGTACCGATCGAACAGGCAAGGTAATACAAAGGTCACAGGACATGATGACCGAGCGTGGAATGGACCCCAGGAGGCTCAAGATGGCTGCTATTTGCTCTGTGTGCGCCGAGGCTTTCACGTCACATCTGGAGAAATTCAGCGATGCCCTGTCAAAGCTCGGCGGGCAAGGAGAAGGGTAAGCAAATGGAACACGACGTACTGATTGTTGGCGGCGGTATTGCCGGCATGGAGTCTGCCCTTACCCTGGGTGACATGGGGTACAAGATCCTGCTGGTGGAGAAGCAGGCGAGTATTGGCGGTAAGATGATCCTCTTGAGCAAGGTCTTCCCGACATTGGACTGCGCCAGTTGTATTTCCACGCCCAAGATGGCGGCTACCTCTCACCACCCGAATATAGACATGCGCGTCAATACCGAGGTGGAAGGAATAACGAAACTCACGGATGGCACTTTCAAGGTAAAGATAAAACGTAAGGCGACTTTCGTGGATCCGGCAGCCTGTACAGGTTGCGGAGAATGCGAGAAGGCATGCACCGTGGCCCAGCCGGACCAGTTCAACTTTGACTTGGCGGCCAGGAGGACTGCATTCATACCTTTCCCCCAGGCAGTGCCCAAGAAGGCTGTGATCGAGAGGTTTGGAAGCTCCCCCTGCAATTTCACTTGCCCGGCGGGAATCAAGGCTCATGGCTATGTTTCCCTCATAAGGAGCGGTCTTTACGACGAGGCAATGGATCTCATTATGGAAGTGACTCCTATTGTGGCAAGCCTGGGACGGACATGCTTTGCTCCATGTGAAAGGGAATGTACACGTGGGAAAATGGAAGGGCCTCTGCCTATCCGCATGCTCAAGCGGTTTGCTGCAGACCATTACTATGAGAAGAATCCGCACCCTCCTTATGGACCGCCCGGGGAAAAACGAGACAAGAAAGTGGCTATTGTAGGCAGTGGTCCTGCAGGCCTTACCGCAGCATATCACCTGGCCAAAAACGGTTATGAGGTTACGATTTTCGAAGCTGCAGAAGAACCGGGCGGCATGTTGAGGCTCAGTATCCCGGCTTACCGGCTTCCAAAGGATGTACTCGACCGGGATATCGAGAATGTTACCGCCCTTGGTGTGGAGATCAAGACAGGGCACCGGGTACAGAGCTTGGCCAAACTCAGGGAAGATGGTTTCGACGCGGTATTTGCCGCCTGCGGCGCCATGCAGGATCTCAAGATGAAGATCGAAGGGGATGACCTTTCAGGAGTGGAGGGAGCCCTTACGTTCCTCATGCGCGTCAGCTCGAATGAAAAAACCGATCTTACAGGCAAAACCGTAATGGTTGTAGGCGGCGGAAACGTGGCCATCGACGCTGCCAGGGTGGCGCTTCGACTGGGATCTGCAAAGGTCTTGATACAGTATCGCCGGAGCAGGGCGGAAATGCCTGCACTCGATGCTGAAATAGAGGATGCAATAGAAGAAGGAGTGGACATACAGTATCTGAAAGCCCCGGTTCGTTTCAAGGGGGCATCAGGAAAGCTGGAGGCAGTCGAATCAGTCAACATGAAGCTCGGTGAGCCGGACAAGACCGGGCGCCGCAGACCTGTTCCAATAGAGGGCTCGACCAGCACCATGAAGGTGGATCTCTGCCTGGTAGCTATCGGGCAGCGGCCGGACCTTGCCGGGTTCTCTGAAAAGGATGGCACGGCACTGACGCGTTGGAACACGCTCGAGGTCGACTCTACAACACTTGAGACGAACATCCCCGGGGTATTCGCGGGTGGTGACGTTGTGTCCGGACCGGCAAGCGTGGTTGAGGCCGTCAATTCAGGAGTTCGTGCTGCAGAGTACATGCGGCGGTACCTGGAAAAAGAAGAACTTCCCGGCAAACCCATGGCTCAACCACCAGCCGTAGTGGATCGCGATGATGTGCTCAAGAGGAACGAAGGTATTACAAAGTTGACGCCTGCCAAGATCAAGCATTTGCCTGTTGAAGAACGAGTACACAACTTCAAGGAAGTGGAACTGCCTTTCACCGAAGACGAAGCCAGATTCAGCGCCAGCCGTTGTATGGATTGCGGCGGTTGTTCCGAGTGTCATCAATGCGTGCATGCCTGCCCGGCAAACGCCATTCACTTGGACATGCAGTCTCAATCAGAGGAGTTGGAGGTTGGGGCGGTAGTGCTTTCCACGGGATTCCAGCTCTTTGATGCACATCTAAAAGAGCGATATATTTACGGAAAGCATCCGAATGTAATAACGGCAATGCAGATGGACCGAATATTGGCGCCAACCCGCCCGTACAACGGAGTCCTGCGTCCTTCTGACGGCAAGAAGCCGGACAACATCGCGTACGTATTATGTACAGGCTCAAGGGACCATACAGTGGGCAATCCCCTTTGTTCCAGGGTCTGCTGCATGTACTCCATCAAGCAGGCCCAGTTGATAATGGGTGCCCTGCCTCTGGCTGATATTACCATCTACTACATGGACATTCGAGCTTTTGGAAAAGGTTATGAAGAGTTCTACAAACAGGCTGCCGACATGGGCGTGTATTTTGTCAAGGGACGGGTAGGCAGTATAGAACCTGCGGACAACGGGAATCTTGTGGTGCACTACGAGGATATCGAAGGTGAAGGAGGCCACAAGACCGCCGAGCACGACCTGGTAGTTCTGTCGGTCGGTCTGTTCGCCAATCCGGAGGCAGGGGACCTGTTCCAGGGTCAAAAACTGGATCTCGACCTTCAGGCGTTCATCAATGAGGTAGACGAGGATATCGATCCGGGCAGAACGAACATAGAGGGGGTCTTTGCAGCAGGTTCGGCATCTGCAATAAGGGATATCCCGGATACCATCCTGCATTCGGGATCAGCGGCAGCCCAGGCGGCGTCCTACCTGGAACGGAGGAGGGCAGCGAAATGACAGAGCGGAGAATAGGAGTTTTCATTTGTCATTGCGGGGGCAACATCTCCGATTATGTCGACGTGGAGCGCGTACGGCAGGCGGTGGAAAAGGAGCCGGATGTCATCGTTTCCCGAACAGTGATGTTTGCGTGTTCAGATGCTTCGCAGCAGGAAATGATAGACGCAATTAAGGATGAGAAGCTGAACGGCCTGGTGGTGGCTTCGTGTTCACCCAAGCTACATTTGTACACGTTCCGCGCTGCTGCAGAAAGAGCAGGTATGAACCAGTACCAGTACATCCAGGTGAACCTGAGGGAGCAGGACTCCTGGGCTCACAGGGATGACATGGAGAAGGCCACCCAGAAGGGTATTCGCCTGGTCAGGGCTGGAATTGCAAAGGCAAGGGCTTCCGAGGCATTGAGCACTTTCCGCGTGGAAACCAAGCCCAGCGTTTTGGTTATCGGAGCCGGAATCGCAGGTTTGAGGGCATCGTTGGCATTGTCGGACATGGGACTATCGGTTTTCTTGATCGAACGCGAATCCGAGGTTGGCGGCTGGACCCGCAAGTGGGGAGAAACATTTCTTCGTGACAAGAAGGGATATGAATATGTAGAAAAACTGGAAAAGGACATCAAAGGAAGGGAAAATATTACCCTGTTCACTAATGCCGAACTCAAGGAACAAGCCGGTGCTGTAGGAAACTTCGATATCAAGGTACAGGTCAAGGGCGGCGATGCCATAAGTTTGAATGTCGGTGCCATAGTCGTGGCAACAGGCTTCGACTCATACAAGCCTTCTGAAGGTGAGTTCGGTTTTGGTTCACCCGGAGTCATTACATTACCCGACTTCAAGCAGATAGTCGACTCGTCGCCTGAAGGTAAAATCGAGGTCAATGGACGGCGGGTGAAGGATATCGCGTACATATATTGTGTGGGTTCGAGGCAGGGCGACGAGGTGGAGAACCCGAACACTTACTGTTCCAGGTATTGTTGCAGCGCCACTGTGCATACGGCCGGGTTGGTTCAGAGGAAAGATGAAAGGATAAACCAATTCCACCTCTTTCGAGACATGAGAACCTATGGCAAGGCCGAGTTGATCTACGAGCAGGCAGCCAAGCATGGCTCGGTATTTTTGCGTTTTCAGGATGCGCCCGAGGTAAGATCCGAAGGCGAAAAAATAGTGGTCACGGTCAAGGACGAACTATCCGGTGGCGATCCCTTCGAGGTTGCCGTAGACCTGGTAGTACTGGTTACCGGAATGGTGCCCAGGGAGAATTCCAGCCTGGTGGGCAACCTGAAGATACCACTTGGCAAAGACGGTTTCTTCAATGAAATACACCCCAAGCTCAGGCCGGTCGAGACGGTAATGAACGGCATATTCATCGTTGGAGTGTCACAAGGCCCGAAGAATATTGCAGAGAGCGTGGCATCGGCCCTGGCAGGTGTCGCAAAGAGCGCTGCATTGTTGATGAAGGGTTACGTGGAACTGGAGCCGTTCGTAGCCGTCGTGAACAATGACAAATGTACATGGTGTGGCGCATGCATGGAAGCGTGCCCGTACTCGGCTATTCGTAAGACGGTTGCAGGCAGCAAGGAAGTAGCGGAAGTAGTTCCCGCCCTTTGTAAGGGTGGTGGTGCATGCCTGCCGGAGTGCCCGGAAGACGCCATCGACTTAAGGGGTTATACGGACGAGCAAATCCGGTCCATGATAACCGCCATGGCCAAGGAGGTGGCATGATGGAGACATGGCAAATCAGGCCGTTGGGAGAGGTTCTTCGTGATGAGTGGATTATGAGGCCTCGCATACTGGAGTTGCTTAAGGAAGAACCCCGCACGATTCCACAGTTGGCGGAGGCGTTGGGCAAGCCCTCCAACGAAGTAATGCTTTGGGTTATGGCTATGTGGCGGTACGACTTGTTGGAGGAAACCGGGAAGGCCAATAGAGAAGGTTTTTTTACTTACAAGGTTCGAGATTGACGGATTGTTGAGGTACACGACATGGCTGAAAGAATCGATCCCAACTTACATAGGGAACTAAAAACTTTCGGAGCAGGAGACCTGGACATCTGCTACAGCTGCGGCACATGTACGGCAATATGCCCGCTCTCGGATGAAAACAGTTCATTTCCAAGGCATGTAATTCACATGGCGCAGGTGGGCCTGAAAGAACGACTTCAAAAGTCGATTGAGCCCTGGATGTGTTATTACTGTGGTGACTGTTCGGACTCATGCCCCAGAGAGGCGAATCCTGCGGAAACAATGATGGCTGCAAGGAGATACCTGACCGCCAGTTACGATTGGACCGGGATATCGAAGAAGTTGTATCTTTCGGGAGCTGCGGAAGTCGCTGCTGTGGTCTTGGTGGGCGTGATAATCGGCTTGCTCTTTTTGTTTCTTCATGGGCCGGTTGTAACCGACAGGGTGGAGTTGAACACCTTTGCCCCGGTGAAATGGATTGAATTAGGCGACTTGATAATGGCGGCTATATTGTCATTTTTCCTGCTGAGCAATGCATTGCGTATGATGTATTGGTTCATCGGCAAAGACAAGGATTTGCATGTGCCTTTGTCGGCTTACATCCTGGAAGCCAAAACCATGCTGGTCAATTTTTTTACCCAGAAAAGATGGCGCGGGTGTAGTGAAGACCATACCAGGTGGTTAAAGCACTTGTTGTTGGTAAGCGGTTACCTGACAATGTTGACATTGGTCCTGATCCTGTTGAGGTGGTTCCAGACAGATAAGATCTATCCCATTTACCATCCCCAGAGATTGCTGGGTTACTACGCGACCATCGTGTTGCTGTATTTTACAGTGGACTTCATGATAGGGAGGCGCAAGAAGAAAGAAAGGATACACGAGTTCTCCCATGCAAGCGATTGGATGTTCCTGGTTCTGTTGTTCCTTACGGCATTGACCGGGATCATGGTCAATATCTTCCGCATATCCGGACTGCCCCTGGCTACATACATCATCTATGTGATTCACCTGATGATAGCTGTTCCCATGTTGGTCGTGGAGGTGCCGTTCGGTAAATGGGCCCACCTTTTCTACAGGCCGTTCGCCCTGTACCTGGTAGCTGTAAAGGATCGTGCAAAGGCCATGGAAAAGGCAAGGAGCAAGAAAAAGGCTGTTGCGGCAGCTTAATGATTCAACGCGGATTGCAAAAGGGTAAGAACAAGAAAATCGGTTTTTTAGGAGAGGTGTTTTTCTGTAGATGTCTTTTTTAAAAGGAGTGGAGGATTGGTATGAGTGAAGAGAAAAAAGAGAAGATTGTCATTATCGGCACGCATGGGGGAGATGATCCGGAGAGGGCGTCTCTGCCTTTTGTCGTGGGTAACGCAGCCCTGGCCATGGATGTGGATGTCGTCGTGGCCCTGCAGGGCAACGGTGTTACCCTTGCAAAAAAAGGTTGCTATGAGCATATTTTTGCCGGCGGGCTGGACCCGTTGAAGAAATTGGCTGATACATTTCTTGAACTGGGTGGTAAAATTTGGGTCTGCACACCTTGTATAAAGGAACGGCAAATAACCAAGGAAATGCTTGTCGACAATGTGGAGTTGATGGCCGGTGGGAAGCTGGTGCAGGCATGTATCGAAGCTGATGCCGTGCTCAATTACTAACGGCAGTTTGGTGGTGTACTGCTAGTGCCTGCCAAAAATAAGACAGATCTGTCCGAAACCGAATCATTGCACAAAGTTTGTGCCCAGATGATTGCCGCCATGACTGATGCGGTTATCCTTATTGAACCACATGGCATAATCACCAGGACCAACCAGGCTACCCTGTCTTTACTCGATTACGATGAAGATGAGGTCCTGGATCATCCGCTACAAAAAATCATGAGCATATCCAAAGACACGGAAAAGGAAATGGGCACAAGAAAAAAGATACAGGTAAATGTGGTTGATCATGTCTTTGCAAGTACCGAGGCATACCTGCTCCCCAAACTGGGCGAACCTATACCGGTATCCTTGAGGAGTTCATCTGTAAGGGACGACGACGGCGAAGTTACAGGTATAGTGCTTGTAGCGAGAGACCTGCGGCCGACCATGAAGCTGCTTGCCGAAGCGGCCATGGGTGAGGCGGAACGCCGTAAACGTGAAGAATTGCAACATGCCTATGATGAGTTGAAACAATTGCAGGAGCAGTTGATACAGAGTGAGAAGATGGCGTCCCTTGGCCAGATGGCTGCCGGTGTTGCCCACGAAATCAACAACCCTATCAGCGGCATAATGGTTTACTTGCACATGATAATGGAGGACATAAAGGAAAATAAGCTCGACGAAAATCAGGCCTTGAAATTCCTGGGTGATTCCAATGAGGAGCTAAAACGGTGCTCCAGGATAATCAAGAGTCTGCTTGATTTTTCCCGCCAATCCCATCCCAGGCTCACATCTGTTGGTTTACCGGCTATTTTGGATGAAACTTTCGAAATTCTGGAGCACAAGACAAAACTTCAGGATATCGACGTGGTCTGGAATGTTGATTCAAGTATACCTTTTGTACAAGCTGACCCGGATCAATTGAAACAGGTTTTTTTAAATCTTATTCTCAATGCAATACAGGCCATGCCGAATGGCGGATGTCTGACAATAGGGGCGAAAAAAGAAGAAATGAATGTGCGTGTGGATATTGAGGATACGGGTTATGGTATTGCCCCGGAAAATGCCGGCAAATTATTTACACCGTTTTTTACGACAAAAGAAAAAGGAGAGGGTGTAGGATTGGGCTTGGCAATGGCTTACGGGATTATCAAGCGTCATGGTGGCGAAATAACAGCCCGGAGCAATGGGAAGGGGAAGGGGACCATGTTCAGTGTCTTCTTGCGTTATGGTAATGATTACGACGAAAAACCCAAGAAGAACTAAAAGGGGTATTGCATGATACCGGTTGCGCGTATCATGGTTGTTGACGATGAAAAGATTGTCCGTGAATCTCTATCTATTTGGCTTCAGAAATCAGGGTATGAGGCTGTTCCGGTCGAAGGCGGCCAGCAGGCATTGCAACTTTTGGAGGAGGATGATTGGGATATCCTGTTGGTGGACCTGAAGATGCCCCGTGTCGATGGACTCAAGGTTTTGTACAAGGCATTGGAGATCAAGCCGGATGTCCCGGTGATAATTTTCACAGCATATGCTACGGTTGAGACAGCCGTGGATGCCATGAGGGCCGGTGCGTACGATTATCTGGTAAAGCCGATAGATCCTGATGTTCTTGCCATCAAGGTGGAGAAGATCGTAGAGCGGCAGAAGCTGGCAAAGGAGAACATCGTCCTACGGAAGAAAATCGATTCCATAAATCGTTTCGACGAGATTGTCGGTAACAGCAAACCGATGCGCAATTTGTTGGAGTTGGTGGGTTCTGTTGCAGACAGCGACTCTACAGTGCTTATTACAGGGGATAGCGGGACCGGCAAGGAACTGATCGCCAGGGCGATACACAGGAACAGCCGTCGTTGTTACAAGCCTTTTATTGCAGTTTCTATCGGGGCATTGCCTGCAACACTGGTGGAAAGTGAGTTGTTCGGTTATGAAAAGGGAGCATTCACCGGAGCTACTCATATGCACATGGGCAAGTTCGAAATGGCCAACGGCGGCACGCTCTTCCTGGACGAGATCGGGGAGATGGACGCCAAGATGCAAATTGACTTGTTGCGAGTGCTGGAGGAAAAGGCCTTTTACCGGTTGGGCGGGAACAGGGAAATACAGACCAATGCAAGACTTATTACTGCGACGAACAAGGATTTGAAGAGCGAGGTAAAGAATGGCGTTTTCCGGGAAGATCTCTATTACCGCCTTGGTGTAATCGAGATCCACCTGCCCCCACTAAGAGACCGGGGCGATGATGTCCTTTTGTTGGCCGAGCACTTCCTGAAGAAATACAGTGAAAAGACAGGCAGGAAGAAAAAGGGCTTCTCCCGGGAGGCAATGAAGAAATTAAGAAGTTATGGTTGGCCGGGCAATGTGCGTGAACTCGAGAATACCATAGAAAGGGCTGTAGTGGTGGGCAAGGGTTCCATGGTACAAGTGCAGGATCTCTCGTTGAATGATGACTTGGTGGCCGGAGCGGTAGAACCCCTGGTAAGTCTAAAGGATGCGGAAAAACGGCATATCCAGCAAGTGTTGGACAAGACAGGTTGGAATATCACCCATTCCGCCCGAATTTTGGAAATTGACCGGGCCACACTTTACAAGAAGATCAAGCTATTCGGTATGTCCAGGCCAAAGAAACAAGGCTGACGTGCACAAGTAATTATGCCGTCTCATGTATTAGGGTCTGAACTGAGTATAATATCGCTTGGAGATACGCCAAAAAAAGCCGAGCAGCGTGCTTGCCTTGCCCTGAAGGCCAAGCTCGAATTGAATTGCAAGATCGCTTTGCCCGGGCCGTTGCCGGAGTCGGCCTTTGACCAGGTTCGCGAGCAATACGATGCCCTTAAACTACTAGCCTCGATTGAGGATATGTTCCCAATTCCGAATGCATCCAAGGGCAGAGGGAATGAAAGGAAAATTCTGGCCATCACCAGTGTGGATTTATTCATTCCGGTACTGACCTTTGTGTTTGGTGCAGCCCGCCTGGGAGGACGAAGTGCAATAATTTCTGCTTACCGGCTATACGAGGAGTTTTATGGCCGTCCCCAGGACAATGAATTGCTCCTTTCAAGGATTGAAAAAGAGGCCATTCACGAGGTGGGACACTTGCTGGATTTGACCCATTGCCTGGATCGTAACTGTGTAATGCACGCTTCCAATTGTCTTGCCGACACGGATGTCAAGTCGACCGGTTTTTGTCCCAGGTGCCACTCCTTGCTTGCCTGCTAAAACTAATTGATTTCCGGCACGTTGCTCGAACCAAAATCTAACCATGCATTATACCTTCATTTTAATAACAATAAAGTGATGAAGAACACAAAATTGCGTATAGAACCGGTCCCAATAACATTTTTCGTCCCCGTGCCGTTGCGGGTGAAGAAGCCTGAATCACGAATTGCCGGCTTACACCCCTGAAAGACCAAAAAAATCCTAGTGTATCGTTGAGCGACCATTCAAGGGAAAGAAGAGTGAAAACCGCGCACCAGCCAAGTAGCCTGCTTTCGTGACCTTTATGAACCCGCCATGGCTGGCCATGATATTGGCTGATATGGATAGTCCCAGGCCGGTTCCTCCCGGCTTTCCGGAAAAGAAAGGATCGAAGATCTTTTCACGTTTCTGCTCCGGCACACCCGGACCGTCGTCCTCTACGTCCAATACCAGGTAAGTCCCGGATTCCATTGTTTCGCGCCTGAACAGGACCTTTATACCGCCGCCCCTGGGCACTGCGTCAAGGCTGTTGAGCACAAGATTCACAAGCACCTGCACGAGTTGGTCCCTGTCTCCCTGGATTGTAGTCGGCCATGGCGGACGCTCACACTCGAGTTCGATCTCCTTGCTCTTCAGTCTTGACGCCAGCAGGGCCGACACGTGATCGACCAGGTCCTGGAGATCCAATTCCCTGGCCAGGAACTCCCCCGGCCTTGCAAACGCGAGGAACCTCTCGAGGGTCTGCTCGAGCCTGTCCAGTTCCCTTGCTTGTATATCCACCAGCTTTCTTTTGGGAGACCCCTCCGGTACCTCGTCTGCGATTGCTTCACTTGCACCTTTGATCGACGCCAGGGGATTCTTTATCTCGTGGGCGATCCCGGCTGTCAGCTCGCCCAAGGCCTTGAGCTTTTCTATCCTCACGAGTTGTTCTTCCAAGGCCTTTTTCTCATCCAAGGCTCTTTTCAGGTCCCTGGACACTGATTCCTGTCTGATTCTTTCCCGCTGCTCTGCCTGCACCAGGTAGCCTGTAACAGCACCGATTATATTGTACAAGAGAATCTCCAAAGCTTTGTCCAGCGCAGGGTCCGGGTCGATTACGAATCCAGTGTCTATGAATGCGTGAGGAAGGTACAGCAGTGAAATCACCACCGATGCCTTCAGCCCTCCTTTGAGGCCGTATCCAAAGGCTGCAAGAATTATGGGAATGTAATAGAGCCGTCTGAAAACATCGTGGAGCCTGGAGAAATGACCCGGCGTTGTGTAGTGAAGGTACGTTATCGCCAGCACCGGCAGCCAGATCATCACTATTGCCCGCCAATCCAGCATCAATGCCTGCAGGTGTGATTGCCCTGGTCGTGAAGAAGGAGGCTTCATACGTTCAATTCCCCGGCCCCGTGCCTTTGGTCCGAATGTCGTACTTTTGGATCCTGTACAACAGCACATGTCGTGGTATTCGCAGGAATCTGGCGGTCCTGGACTGGTTATAGCCGTTCATCTCCAGGGCATTCTCTATGATTGTTTTTTCAAGTGAGGCCAGGGCCGCGCCGCCGGCAGGCACCGCTATTGTAAAACCATCTCCCGTTCTTCCAACGGCGCCGCCTCCTCCTGTATCGGCCGACTCCTTTCCGGTTCTTGCAAAATCCAATATGCCTTCCAAGTCCCGGCTGGTAAGTTTGTTGGAATCGGCCAGCACCGCAAGCCTGCGGCACACATTCTGAAGCTCCCGCACGTTGCCGGGCCAGTCATATTCCCCGATGGCCCTGTTGAAATCCTTGGTAAGTTCGAAGTGCCTGTCCTTCGCGTATTTTGAGAGAAACACCTCGGCCAACAAGGTTATGTCGGTCATCCTCCGGCGCAAGGCGGGAATCCATACAGGCACTACAGACAGCCTGAAAAACAAGTCCTCCCTGAACCTGCCTGCTGAAACGTCTTCTTCCAGGTCCCTGTTGGTTGCTGCTATGACCCGCACGTCAACGGGCACAGGCTCCTCGCTTCCCACCACATCCACGGTTCGCTCCTGCAGGACCCGCAGCAACCTGGGCTGAAGCTCTACCGGAAGTTCTCCGACTTCATCCAGGAATATGGTCCCGCCTGAAGCGGACCTGAACTTGCCCTGCCTGTCTCTGGCTGCGCCTGTGAAGGCACCCTTTACGTGGCCGAATAGTTCGCTTTCCAGCAGGTCCTTTGGAAGTGCGGCGCAATTGACGGTGACGAAGGGTCCCGCAGCTCGCTCACTTTTCCTATGGATCCTCCTGGCCAGGAGTTCCTTGCCGGTTCCGGTCTCTCCAAGTATCAACACGGTTGCATCCGTCGTGGCCACCCTGTCCGCAAGCTCCACCACCTCCTCCATGGCCTTGGAGCTGTAAACCATGTCGACTTCCGTACCGCCCCGCTCCAGGTTCTTCACCTTTTCCTTGAGGCCTGCGAATTCCAGTGCCTTGCCTACCACCAGCTTCAAGTGGTCTCTGCCGGCCGGCTTGGGAAGAAAATCGAACGCACCTGCCTTCATGGCCTCGACGGCTGTCTTGATGTCTCCGAACGCTGTTATCACCACGACCACAGTATCGGGCGATTTGCGCTTGATCTCCTTCATTAACTGCATGCCGTCCATGCCGGGCATCTTCAGATCAGTAAGCACAACCTTGTGAAGGTCATGTCTGAATGCGGCGAGTCCCTGCTTGCCGCCGGCTGCAGCGTCTACGCCGAATCCCGCCTCTTCCAGGTGGTACCTAACCACCTCTCTGAAGCTCTCATCATCGTCGACGAGCAGAATCCTCGTATTCATAATGCCTCCAGTGGCCCTAACCGCGTTTCCGCCGCAGACTCCATTGCCGCCACATCATGTACACAGCAGGAAGTATGATAAGTGTCAATACCGTCGATGACAGTAGGCCCCCGACCATGGGCGCTGCGATCCGCTTCATAACCCTGGTGCCTGTCTCGGTGCCGAACATTATGGGTAGTAGTCCTATCATGGTGGTTGCCACGGTCATGAGCTTGGGTCTTACCCTTTCCACGGCGCCTTCGGTAATCGCCGATTTCAACTCTGCAAGTCCGAGCAGCCTTCCCTGTTTTTTCCACCTGTTATACGATTCGTCCAGGTACACCAGCATTACCACTCCTGTCTCTGTCGCAAGCCCTGCAAGAGCTATGAAACCCACTGCGACCGCAACCGAAACGTTGTACCCGGCCAGGTACATGAGCCACACGCCGCCCACCATGCTGAACGGGAGGGTCAGCATAACTATAAGCGACTCCGTGATATTCCTGAAGTGCAGGTACAGCAGAAAAAATATGATTGCCAGGGTAAGCGGTACCACTACGGAGAGCTTCTTGTTGGCCCTTTCCATGAACTCGTACTGGCCCGACCACGCTATGGACACGCCTTCGGGCAGGTCCACTGCCCCGGCTACCGTCTTCTTTGCCGCCTCAACGTACCCGCCCACATCGGAGCCCTTTATGTCAACGAAGATCCAGGCTGTTCGCTTCGCGTTCTCACTCTTTATAGCCGGTGGCCCGCTGGTGATCTTCAAGTCGGCGACTTGTGCGAGAGGCACGTAACTCCCGGTGGGCGTGGGCACGGCCACTTCTTTGAGCTTGTCCAGGCTCGATCGGATTTCCCTCGGGTAACGCAGGTTTATCGGGTAACGTTCCAATCCTTCCACGGTCCAGCCGATGTTCATGCCGCCGATGGCGCCTTTAACCACGTCTTGCACGTCTCCTACGGTCAAGCCGTATCTGGCCGCGTCCTTGCGCCTCACGTCTATGTCTATGTAACTTCCTCCAACCACTCTCTCGGAATATACGGATGCGGTGTTCTTCACACCCTTGAGCACTGCCTCGATCCTTTCACCCACCTTGGAAAGCACGGCCAGGTCCGGGCCCATCAACTTGACACCAACCGGCGTCTTGATGCCCGTGGCCAGCATGTCAATCCTGGTCTTTATGGGCATGGTCCAGGCATTTGTGAGGCCGGGTATCCTTACCATCTTGTCCAGCTCGGAAATAATGTCCTCGATGGTCTTGCCCTTCGGCCACTCATCCTGAGGCTTGAGTAAGATCGTCGTTTCTATCATGGACAACGGGGCCGGATCCGTTGCCGTTTCGGCCCTGCCTATCTTGCCAAGCACGTTTGCCACCTGGGGGTGCCTGGCTATGATGCGATCGGTCTGTTGCAGCAATTCCTTTGCCTTGGTTATGCTTATGCCGGGCGGTGTGGTGGGCATGTACAGCAGGTCTCCCTCGTTGAGTGGGGGCATGAACTCGCTTCCCAGCCTGGAGTAGGGCAGCCATGTCAATGCGGTCAGCAACAACGCGGCCAGGACCACTGATTTCGGGAACCGCAGGACCATACGGATCACCGGCCCGTACAGCCAGATGAAAAATCTGCTGATAGGATTCTTCGACTCGCTGATAACCTTTCCGCGCACGAAATAGTACATGAGCACCGGTATCACTGTGACGGCCAGGATGGATGATGCTGCCATTGCGAATGTTTTTGTGTACGCAAGGGGCGAGAACAGCCTGCCCTCCTGCTGCTCCAGGGTGAACACGGGCAGAAAACTCACGGTCACGATGACCAGGGAGAAGAAGAGGGCCGGTCCCACCTCCTTGGATGATGATATCACCAGCTCTAGCTGCGAAGACTCCTTGTCCCGCTCCTTGTGCTTGTGCAGGTTTTCCACCATTACCACTGACGCATCCACCATTACTCCTATGGCGATGGCTATACCTCCCAGGCTCATGATATTGGCGTTGATGCCCATGAGCTTCATGATTGCGAAACTCGCGAGTATGCCCACAGGCAAGGTGAACACAGCCACGAACGCAGAGCGCAGGTGGAGCAGGAACACCAGTATGATGAGCGCAACCACCACGATCTCCTCAACCAGCTTGTTTTTCAGGGTGTCGATGGCCTTCTCTATCAGGTTGGACCTGTCGTACGCCGTGTGAATCTCCACTCCCTCGGGCAGGCCGGGCTTGAGTTCCTCCAATCTCTTCTTCACCCTTTCTATGACTTTGAGCGCATTCTCTCCGAACCTTATGACCACTATGCCGGCTACGACCTCGCCCTCGCCGTTCAGGTCGATTACACCTCGCCTGATGTCCGGACCCAGGTGTATATTCGCAACCTGTGATAAGAGCACCGGTGTCCCGGTACCGGGATCCACGGCCACCGGTACGGCCTTGAGGTCGTCTATGGACCTGATATAGCCCTTGCCCCTAACCATGTACTCGCGCTCCCCCATTTCCAGGAGCCGGCCGCCTACTTCGACGTTCGACCTCTTTATCGCCTGGTTTACCTTTTTAAGGGAGATGCCGTACGCGCGCAGCTTTTCCGGGTCCACCTCTATCTGATACTGCTTGACGAAACCTCCTGCAGAGGCCACCTCTGCCACGCCGGGCAGGCTCATGAGTTCGTACCTCAAGTACCAGTCCTGTATGGATCTTAGTTGTGCAAGGTCATGGCGATCAGATGTCAGGGCATACATGTACACCCAACCAACGCCGGTTGCGTCCGGGCCGAGCTGCGGGGTCACGCCGTTGGGCAACCTTCCCTGCACGAAGTTGAGGTATTCAAGTACCCTGGACCTGGCCCAGTACAGGTCTGTGCCGTCTTCGAAGATGATGTAAACCATGGATATGCCGAAGAACGAGTATCCCCTGACGGTTCTGGCGTAAGGGACGGACAGCATGGCCGTAGTGAGAGGATACGTGACCTGGTCCTCCACCACCTGGGGGGCCTGGCCGGGATACTCGGTGTATACTATCACCTGGACATCGGACAGATCCGGTATGGCGTCCACAGGTGTCTCCATCATGGCCCACACACCCACCGCTGTCAGGACACCGGTCAGGAACAAGACAATTATCCTGTTCTTGACGCTGGCCTCAATAACCTTGGAAATCATGTCGATTCCTCTCCTTTATAATCCTTACTTTTTTCTCTCGACCAGGTTCATGCCGCATATCGGGCATGTTCCAGGGTGGTCCTGGACCACCTGGGGATGCATGGAGCAGGTCCAGTACGTATCCTTTTCCTGATTGCCGGCCTTAAAGGTTTCCTTTTTTTCTTCATCATGTCCGGTAGTACCATTGCCCAGGGATTTGTCCGGCTTTTGCAGGCCCGCGGACAATAGCTTCCTCACCGCTTCCCGGAGCTTGGATTCGGAATCGAGCATGAACTGGCCCGATACCACCACTACCTCGCCTTGTTTCAGTCCAGATAGAACCTCGGTCACATCCCCGTCACCGTGCAGGCCGGTGACCACTTCGCGGGCCTCGTACCTGCCGGGCCTTGGGCTCACAAAGACCACCTGCCTCTCGCCCGTGTCGATCACCGCCTCGTCCGGGATTGCGAGCACGTCGTGCTTTGGTTGCGCGTGTATCCAGACAGTGGCGAACATTCCGGGCTTTAGTTCAATGCCTGGATTGTCGAATTCGAGCCTGATCGTCAGGGTCCTGGTTCTCCTGTTCAACGTGGGGTAAATATATGACACCCTGCCGGAGAACCTGTCGCCTTTCAGGAAAGATAGTTCCATTGATGCTTCCAGTCCCTCTTTCACCCAGGGAGCCTGGAACTCGTACACCTCGGCCTTGACCCAAATCTTCTTCAGGTCACCGATCCTGTACAGGTCTTTGCCTGCCTGGACCCGTCCACCTTCAACCACTGCTTTGTGAAGCACGTACCCGCGGGCGGGGGATTTTATCACCACGTTTCTCTTGACCCTGCGTTTTTTGAGCACGCTCTCTATGAAGTCTTCCGGCAGGTCCCACAACCTCAACCTTTCTTCCGCCGACTTGAGCAACTCCCGGTCCGAACCTGCCGCCTTGGCGGCTATTATTAGTTCTTTTTGGGCAGTCACCAACTCGGGCGAGTACATGCTGAACAGGGCCTGGCCCCGCCTTACCCGGTCGCCTGTCCTGTCCACGAATACCTTTTCGACCCAGCCGGAAAACCGCAGGTTGACCACGGATATCCTGTCCTCTGCCACATCCACCATTCCTACGGTCCGTATGGATTTTCGAATGTCTCTTTTCTCCACCTTCTCCACTCTCACGCCCATGTTCTGCATGACTACAGGGTTTATGATGATGGCTGATTCATCCCTGCCGCCGCTGTTTTTTTTCTGATCTTCGTCCTCGTAAACCGGCACGAGGTCCATGCCCATAGGTGACTTGCCCGGCTTGTCCCGGATGTAAGTGGGATCCATCGGCGCAACCCAGTACTTGATTTTCTTGCCTTTCTCACCCGTAAGGGAGCCTTTGTGGCCCTTTGCCGCCGGCTCGGCAGCGCCGCTTCTTGGAACATTGCTCCATAGAAACAGGCTGGTCGTTGCCACGAACACGGAAACCAGTATGGTTAAACGCAGTCGGCCCCCCTTGTTTGCATTGCTTCTCATGGTTTTTTCTCCTGTACAATGTTTGAACCGAACAACTTGCTTCCCACAACCGCTTCCAGCTTTGCCGCATTCACCAGGAAGCTCGAGTGCGCCTTCTCCACGGTCCTTTCGAAATCGAGCAGGCGGAGTTCCGCCCTAAAAAGGGTGGCAAAGTCCGCCCTGTCGGCCTGGTAGGCCGCCAGGGTCATCTCGAGCGTCCTCTGTGCCTCGGGAATCAGCCTGGATTCGTACGATTCTATCTTTCCGGCAGCTCGCTTCATGGTGGAAAGGTGTACCTGTATCTGTGCCGCAATCTTGTCGGCAATCGAACTCGCACCCAGTACCCGGGCTTCTGCAAGCAAATCCTGGGATTCACTGTCGTGCGAGGACCTCGAGGTATAGTCGAACGGTATGGGTACGGACAATCCCAGGCTGAAGAAGTCCGTGCCCCCGTCTATTCCGGCCTGTGCCCTGAACCTATACCCTGCCCACACCGTAAAATCGGGCCATCTCTCGTATGCAACCTGTTTCGCCCGGATTCTGTGCTCTTTGGCCTGTTCGCGCATCAGCCTTAACAACGGGCGATTGACACGTGCCGAATTGAGCAGGTCCCGGTCCGGAGGCAGCATGCGTAGCATGCGCGTCATGTTTTCGACATCCGGGAACTCCTGCGGAGTACGAATTACTGTGGTGACATCCCTGTGCAGGGCCTCGTTCAATTCAGCGGTCAATACACTGTCCTGCTGATCGTAATCCTCTAGATCGTCCTCCAGCCTGTGCCTTGCGACCTGGAGGTTCATCACGTCGTGCTGCCCTATGCTGCCCACGGTATACTTGGCTCTTGCGCTCTCTTCGAGTTGCTTTACGAGCAACACGTGCCTGCCCGTGATGTTGCGCAGGTTCCTGACCAGTGTCAGCCTCCAGTAGATTGCATGGACCGAGGCCACGAGCTGGTTTCGCGCCTCATCGAGAGCCAGACTGCGAACCCGCTGTGCAGCCTCGTAGGTCGCCTTGCGAAGCTCGTTCTTGCCCGGCAACGTTATCTTCTGAGCAAGCTTGACCAGGATACCGCTCATGGCAGAGTCGCCCAGGGACCAGGTGTCCCAAGGCACGTTGCTGTACTCGACACTGATGACAGGATCGTTCCACTTCACCGCTGCCTCGGCCTTTTGTCCCAGGGATTGGATCTGCTTCACCATTGAAGCAAGGCTTGGATTTGCTTTCACCGCCTGCTCTGCAAGGTCGCCTGGATCATCAATGGACCTGGAATCCTGTCCAGCCCCTGCGGACAGAGCAGCAACTATTGTGACCACCAATTTTAGGATGGCGAATCCATAAGTGCTCATCTGCTTGAAACCTCCTGCCGCCATTAACAAGCAAAACAGGGGCCAAATGGCATGTAGACTTTATCTAATTGTTATATCAACAACTATTCTGTTATCGTATTAACAGATGCGCAGTCGAAGGAGAATTTGTGGAATAATCCACACCTGGTGCTGAATACTATTGAACAGCAGGGCTTTAATAAGACGATACAACCAGGTGAACACAATCCCGCCAACCCGAGCCCTTTATAATTAAGTTAACTCTCCCTTTTGCGGCAAACGGCATTATTGATGCTTTATGTTCTTTGACAGCGGGTAACCGAAGCCCGTTTTTCCGGCCTGGACATGAGTCGGCACAATTAATAGAATACATTCCAATATCGAATGAGTCGGCACGCTCAGGAATGAAACACTCCATTTTACAGTTGTGCCATGAGATACAGGGGAGATATGGGAGAACCAAGATGAAAAAATCGACAAATCTTTTACCAGGATTCCTCTATTTTTTCTTTGTCATAGCCTTGCTATTGAATGGTTGCAGCACCGGAGCCATCCCACCATCAATAGGTGATAGTGATGTTGACACCACAGACACCGACACGGACACGGACATTGACACAGACACGGACACGGACACGGACATTGACACAGACACGGACACGGACACGGACATTGACACAGACACGGACACGGATACCGACACCGACACGGATACTGATACGGATACCGACACGGACACAGACACGGACACAGACACGGACACTGACACGGACACCGACACGGACACAGACACGGACACCGACACCGACACGGACATTGACACAGACACCGACACCGACACGGACACGGACACGGCAAAGGCCCTTGGAGAAAGCTGCAATGGCCCTGATGAATGTTCAAGCAAGTTTTGCGCCCAGGGCGTTTGCTGTAGAACAGCCTGTGACACGGCCTGTCATTCATGCAACCAGGATCAACCAGGTGAATGCGAGGTGACTCCAAGCGCTTCGTGTGGTGATTCAACTTGCGTAAATGCCACGTGGACAAGCCATGTTTGCGACTCCAATGGTTCGTGCATACCAAATACCAAGACCTGCGCCCCATACAGATGCAACGGACAAGGCACTGCGTGTGCCGATAGTTGCATCGAAGACAAGGATTGCATTGCAACAGGCCAGGGCCAAAGTCCTTATTGCGATTACACGGGCCACTGCGTGTTCACCGATTCCTGTGATCCTGCAGATCCTCTATCATGTCCGGGTGGGAGAGAATGTTGCCTTAGGCAGGACGGTCGTCTTGCCTGCCTGGACGAAACCATATGCCGTGACCGGTGTACACCGGGAGCCACCACGTGTCCAATCGGCAGGACTTGTTGCCTTGGCAGGGACTATTTGCTCGCATGCAGGCCGGAATCGGAATGTCTTGATTCCTGTAGTCAGGGCAACGACCAATGCCAGGGCCAAGATGTATGCTGCAGGGGTCGTGATGACCAGTACAGATGCCAGCCACCGGAATTTTGCTACAACGATAAATGCGATCCTGCAGGTCCATGGACACAGTGCGGAGCGGATACCATGTGCTGTCCCGATAATGAAGGAGCATACGATTGCCAGGCGCCCAACAATTGTAACCTAAAACCCTGTACGCAGGATTCCGAGTGCAGGCAAGATATAGGAGAGGTGTGCTGTGGCGCATCACTGGGCAGTGGGTACTGCTTAATGGCCCATCTTTGCCCTTTTACCAAGGAATGCCAACAGGCCCAGGACTGCAACAACACTGATGTTTGTTGCACCGGCCCTGACATGAAGAAAAAATGCCTTCCAAGGGTTCTTTGCCTGGACGAGTGTTTTACAAATGAACCGGATTCCTGTCCTGTGGGCGAGGAATGCTGCCAGGGTGGACAATACTCCACTTGTGTACCTGAAGGAAATTGCGAATGTGATCCAAGAGATCCATCTTCGTGCAGTAACGGTAAGGAGTGCTGCCGTAAGCAACCAGAGGGGTACCAGTGCGTGGATCAAGGAACCTGCGATTCCTGTGTTCCGGGCCAAACACTTTGCGGTACCCTCGATTGTTGTGTCACTGATGATTTTCACTTCCATTGTTCCGGTCGCAGTCAATGCTTGCCGCCCTGCGATCCCAAAATTCCAGATGCATGCAGCCAACCCGATGTCTGTTGCCGTGCCAAGGACTACAAAAATCACTGCCTGCCCCAAAACATGTGCGTGGATGACGAATGCGCCACTGACAGCAACTGTGACTGGCAGAAAGGATATGGATGCTGCGTTGTAAACGGAGAATACAACAAGTGCATTCTTGCTAACGAGTGTCCGGCCCAGACAGAATGCACCGGGTCGGGTTCGGAGTGCGAAGCCACCAGGGCATGCTGCACCGCTCCTGACGGTTCTGGCCCCTATTGCCTTCCTGATTCGCTTTGCGACACAGGTTGCGATCCTGCTAATCCGGACTCCTGCCAAGCCAGCCCGAGCGGACGTTACTGCTGCCTGGACGATGGTGCCCACTATTCGTGCCACACATTGAAAGAGTGCACAGGCGGAAAACAATGTCATATCCAGGGAGATGACTGCCCGCCTTCCACGACATGCTGTATTTCTGACTCGGATGAGTTGACCTGCCTTCCCCCCGGACAGTGCAATGAAACACCAACTTGTGATCCCACAGTGCCTTTCACCTGTGGGCCGGATGCTTACTGTTGCCGCAATTCCGGCAGCAGCGATGCACAATTACAGTGCATAGCCGATATCACCGGCTGCTATTTCAATGCACCCAGGTGCAGCTCCGATCAAGAATGCCTGTGGGGAGAAGAGTGCTGCAACACAGGGTATGGTCCCAGAGCTTGCCTCCCGATATGGGTATGTGAAAACATTTAGAGCCCTTGCCGCCGAAAGGACTCTATATCTTGTCCGACACATTCCGATCAGCTTGCCGCAGAATTCGGTTTTCCTGCTGGTTTGCCTCATGGTATGGAGATGAAGTAGAAAATGATTCACAGGAGGTTATTGGACATGAAACCTATATCCAGTGCGTTGTTGGCCTTGATTGCAATGGCCCTGATACTGGTTTCAGCCGGTTGTGGGGAAGGCCCGGGCAAGGGCGGTTCGGACAGTGACCTGGACCTGGACCTGGACACCGATACCGACCTGGACCTGGACCTGGATACCGATACCGACCTGGACCTGGACCTGGACACCGATACCGACCTGGACCTGGACATCGACACAGATACAGATACCGACACAGATACAGATACTGACACAGATACCGACACAGATACAGATACTGACACAGATACCGACACCAAACCTGACTGGACATGCAAGCCGGTCAGGCTCTTTCAGTCGGGCGTGCTTGATTTGAATATCGATCGCGTAGAGGTCCGGGGCGAGGTGACCCTCTTAGGCAAACAGCTTGCAAAGCAGGACAATAACCGTGGCTACGTGTTATTCAAGAACGACCAGGGCAGGGCCATGACGGATCTTGGATACGAGGGTCCAGGGAATTACTCGATATACCTTACGCCGGGCACGTATGA
>JAADFL010000116.1 GCA_013152945.1 Deltaproteobacteria bacterium
GTATTCCTCGAACATAGTGGTAAAATTCGAGCTTGATATTCCTGCCGTAAAGGTCTCCTCCATCAAAGCCGATCAGGTGAGCCTCCACGGTATACGGCACACCGAATGTGGGTGCCGGGCCCAGGTGTACCGCAGCAGGCCATTTCTTGTCCCGCAGCAATGCCATGCAGGCGTACACGCCCAGGGGTGGCAACAATCTCGGCTCCATGAACAAGTTTGCTGTTGGAAACCCGAGGGTGGCGCCCCTGCCGGCGCCGCGTTTGACTTTTCCGCTCACAAAAAAGGGACGCCCCAGCAACTTTGCAGCCTTGTTCAAGTCGCCGTTTTCCACGGATCGGCGAATACCCGTGCTGGACACCCTCAAGTCACCAAGCATGACCGGCGGTACCACAACCACTTCGAATCCAAGCTTTTGTCCGGACATCTCGAGGACATCAACTCCACCTGATCTACCCTTGCCGAAACCATAGTTGAATCCCACAATAACGGCAGCCGGCCTGATGTTTTCGAACAGCACCTTTCTTGCAAAATCCTCGGGAGAAAGCGCTGAAAAGTCTTTATCAAATTTTTCGATTACCAGTATATCCAGGCCCGCCTCTTCCAGTAGATTAATTCGTTCATCCATGCTGTTGATAAGTGGCGGGGCCTTATCCGGAGCCACCACTGTTACCGGATGGGGGTGGAAGGTCATTGCTGCGGATGGCCTATTGAGTTTTCTTGCCCTTGACAAGACTTCTTTTACCAGGGCCATGTGGCCCAAGTGTACGCCGTCGAAATTCCCGATAGTCAGCACCGCACCCATTGCATCAGGTTGCACTTGAGCAGTCGAGTTGTATACCCGCATATCCGTATCACCTCGCAGCAAATTGATATCACAGGTCACAGGTCAAGGCGACTGTTTTCAAAATGCAACAATTGCCATAATAATTATATTACATGTTCCGGTCCGGAAATCAGATCCGATTTTTCAGCCCATAGATATCTTTGCTTTCAAATCCCGCACTGCGAGTTCGACCAATTTTCTCGATTGATTCCCGTCCGGCAGGTCTGCAGAAATCTGGAACCTTTCCCTGCCTCCTGTTTTTGGAAGCATCCGGATATATATACCTGGAAAGTTGGCCATGACATCCTCGGCAAGGGTGATTGGCTCTTCTATTCCCTGTTCCGGTAATGCCAGGGCCGCCTCGAACAGCGGCCCCCTGCCCTTTCTCTTGCGGACCATCATCAACAGCTCGGAGTCAAAAGCCTTTACAGCCAGCTCGGGTTCACTTGGTATGCACAGGATTTTTGTGCTTCCCTGTTCCAAGACAAACCCGGGAGTGTCCATGGCATCGGTTTTCAAAGGCCTTCCACCTACAGGAATCCTGGCAAGTGCACGAAGACCGTCTGATCCGGCCCCCTCTTTACTGCCGTACTCGGCCGCCATGAACCTTTCCAAGACTATTTCCCTTGCCCCAGGGTTCAACAGCAAATCTTTCCCAGTGGCTTTTGCAACGCCGCCCTGTGCTGCAGACCAACAGGATTGATCGGTCCTGGAGGTTACCACTACGAAATCCGTGCCCGCCATGACAGCCCTGCGGATCTCTGCCGCCACTGCAGCCTGGACAGTGTCAACGAGCACGGCCCTGACAAGCTCCACACCCAGCCCTTTAAGACGCAGAGTCATTCTCCAAAGGCAAAAGTCTGTATTCAGGGCTTTCAGGACTTCAGGACAAATTGCAATAATTTCAGATCGCATAGCTTGGATTATGTTATGCTCTTGCCTGTGTGTCAAAGATTTGTTTTGTGCAGGCCTCGACCGGGAAGAAGGTGTAGCCATGCCTGTCAAGAAAAACCACTGCAGCCAAAAGGATCGAAAAGGAATCAATCTTGCGATGATATTGATTCTTCTGGGGTCATCGGCGATGATTGTAGACTGCTCTGAAAATACAAAAGAGAACTCAATGTCACAACCCGCAAAACAGGGAGAAGTCAGGGCAGGGAAGATCATCAGCCCCGGCGCTCTCTTAAATGGTTCTCATGCTGACGGTTGTATCGGAGATTACAAGATATACAACACCAAGGCTGCATTCATTGTCCAGGCCCCGGGAGGCAAGAAGGGATGGCTGGGCGCAGGAGGAGCCTTGCTGGATGCAACCTATGTGGACAATAAAATGGAAGGTCCGGACAGACTGCAGGAATTGGTGCCTGCTCTATCTTTCGTAAGGTACCAGGACGCAAAGAGCATAGAAATAGTCCGGGATCTTGAAGGAGGAGCAAAGGCCATACTCGTCAAGGGTACCGGCAGGGGGATTCCAATTCTCGACGCGGCCCTTCCTGCGCCCAGCGAGCCTCTGCCTTTGAAATGGACCACCATGTACATACTCGAACCGGACAAACCCAGGCTCAAGATAGTCACAACCCTGAACAATACAGGTAGGAAACGGCTGGCATTGAAAGTGGGTCACATAATTACTCCGGACGAAAGCGCACGTATTTTCGTGCCCGGAGCAGGCTTTGACAAGACAGCGCTGAGTTCCGCATCGAAGCGGTCTTTCTACACTTTGGCGGATGACACGGCTTATGGCTTCTTCCCGGGTGAGGGCAAACAGTTCAGGGCATTGTTCACATTGGCCGAGTTGCTTCCCGTTTTTCAAGAAGGAGACAAGCTGTCGATTGCAGCAGGCGGCGAAGGCTCTTTTGAAATGAACATGGTGGTATCGAAAGAGGATGCCGCCGGTCTCGACCATGAAATCGGTATTATCGAAAGTTATGACAAAGAGCCGCATTTCGAGGTTCATGCGAAACTGTCGGACTCCATGGACTTGGATGGCGTTTTCGTGGATGTATTCAGGGAAGTTCAAGGAGAGAAGAAGCAGGTGACAAGAGCCAAACCTGATGAAAACGGGTCGGTAAGCTTTTGGCTGGAAAAGGGAGATTATTTCCTGGATGCAACCGGACCGGGCAGAGATACACCGGATCTTGTGACCATGCATGTTCAGGGTCCCATTGATCACGGCCCGGTTGTTCCAATCAACCCGAAATCTTTCCTTGATTACAAAGTAGTCGATCAATCCGGCAATCCGGTTCCATGCAGGATCACCATGCTGCAGGGAAAAGATGCGCCGGATGATGCGAGATCGGCCGGATATATAGTGTCGCCTTCCGGACAGGGCAGGGAAGCCTTTGCGCCGGGTGAATATACCGCCTTTGTAACCAGGGGTTATGAATTCGAACCCGCAGTATCGAATATAACGATCGAGCCCGGCAAATCCGCTGAACTGAATCTGGAATTGAAGCAGGCCTTTAAGACCCCGGGATTTATCTCAGCCGACCTGCATACCCATTGTATTGTCAGCATAGATTCAGGCCTTGAATTAAAGAAGAAGGTAGCGGGCCTTGCAGCGGACGGCCTGGATTTTGTAGTCCTCACCGACCACGATGCGGTTTTCGACCTGTCCCAAACCGTCAGAGAACTCGGTTTGGAGCACCTCCTTTGCGTGCAACAGGGCATGGAGATATCACCGCTGTACGGGCATTCGAATGTCCTCGGGCTCGAAACAGGGCCAAATACCCCGCAGTACTTTCCGGTACAGTGGGCGAAGTATGATGATTCAGGCAGGTTCGAGAAAGATATATACCCCCCTGAAACATGGAACCAGGCAAGAACTGAACTCGGCGCCGTCCTCGTCCAGGTAAATCACCCCCGGAGTTTCGAGGCCTATTTCGATTTCGTGGGATTGAATCCGAAGACAGGCGATGTGGAGAAACCAGAGGCCTTTTCGAACGACTTCGATTTACTCGAGATCTTCGACGGCCTGGACAAGGCGGCTCAGGTTGAAGAAAAGACACTTCCGGATTTCTTCGGCCTGCTCAATCTTGGCTGGAACAAGACAGCCACAGGCGATTCGGACCAGCACGAAGAGGACCAAATGTCTGGGAATGTTCGAAATTATGTGCAGGTCCTGCACGACAGGGCCGGAGAGATCAAACCCTCAGAGGTGTTTGCATCCCTCAAGGCGCACAGGTCCTTATTGACCAGCGGCCCGTATATCGAGTTTTCCATCAACGGCCTGGGTATCGGGTCGACCGTTGTCCCCAAGGGAGGAATCGTTAAGGCATCGATAAAGGTCATGGCAGCCACTTTTGTACCCGTGGATTACGTGCATGTGATTGGAAACGGGGAAGTTGTAGCCGACCTGGCGGTTACGCAGAAAACAGGGGCTGTACGGTTCGATGAAATCCTTGACCTCGATCCGAAAAGGGACACCTGGTACCTGGTAATCGCCGGGTCAAAGGATAATTCTCCACGGCCCTTGCATAAAAAGGGTTCCCTTGCTGTCACCAATCCAATATGGATCGACTTGGCGGGCGACGGTTTTTCACCCCCTGCCGGGAGATGACCCGAATGCTTTCTGACTTGGACAAGAAGAGACTGGCCAGGGAATTGGCCCGTATGGGCGTGCCCATAGAGCTTAGGTTTCATGCTGAAACAGGACATCCTTTGAACCAGCTCCTGGAGGAAGAGGCAAATAGCGTGTCCCTCAACTCCAAAGGATCGGTGAGGGTGGTAAAAGGCAACGGCAAGGGACCGCCCGCAAAACCGGCAATAACTATTTCATACCGTGGCAAGGACAATATCCACTACCTTGCCCTTCCGGAAGGTCCCGAGTTGTTGCCTTTCCTCAATTGCCTGGTCGGACTGGCAAGAGGTGTCGTGGGTATAACGGCGGGCTGGCTCCGTGATCTGGCCAATCTGCGGCACGAAGCGGAATTGCTGGTTTTCGTGACCCCGAGTTGTCCACATTGCCCGGTTGCAGTTGATGCAGCCCTTAAGGTGGGAACAGCAACTCCGCTTGTAACCGTTTCCATTGTCGATGCAGAGCAATATCCGGAGCTGTCCGGGAGCCTCAATGTGAAGTCAGTACCTGCCTGTTTCCTGGACAGGGGCCTGGTCTTTTTTGGAGAGATTACTCCAAAAGAACTCGTAAGCGCCATACTATCGAGGGACAAGCCCGGGTTCCAGGCTGCCGAGCTGGTCTCACTCGTGGAAACAGGAAGGTTTGAGCAGGCGGCAGGGTTGCTCCTTGGCGAGCATGGAACCGATGCCTTGCACGGTGCCTTGGAAAACAGTTCTTTGAACCTGCGGATGGGTTTGTTTCTGGCCGTGGAGCGGGCATTGGAACAGGATGCAAGAGGCCTGGACAAGGCGGTGAACCGGCTGATAGATCTGTTGCACTCGCCGGATGCCGCCTTGCGCGGGGACGTGGGCGACATACTCGGGCGGATTGGAAGCCCGCTCGCCGTACCGGCCTTGATCGAGTTGTGCGGCGATCTCAACCCCGACGTGGCCGAGATAGCATCGGACGCACTCGAATCCATCGAGAGGAGCAAGGAATAGAGTCGTTCTAGGCAATATCGGCGGCAGTCCTATTTTCCCACGAGGAATAAAATACTCCTTACAACTTTCTGGATGAAGGCGTTCAAATCCCGGTTGTCCGGGACCTTGAAACCCTCCTTTGCGCCGTAACCGGAGATCTTGGATTTACTCATGTCCAGCATCAGCAGGCCGTTGAGGCTCGGATCCGGCCATTCCATGTACGGGAATTTGCCCAGGACATTGTCGGGTGAACATTCGTAGGGTGTTCCCTCGAAATGTGGTGAGTCTTTTAGCTCTGCAGACTTGTCACAGAAGAGCTTGAGTGAGCCGGAGGGAAAGCCGTCCGAATCAAGATCCGATTGGCATTCATACTCCATGATCAATCCGTTTTCCCATTTCGGCTTGGAGGTCGTCCACTTTGGAACCAGGGATCTCAAGTCCACGGGCTCAATATCCTTTGTCCCCAGTGCCTTGCCCAAGTCTATGGTCAATGCATCCGGTATCAGGGTCAAAAGAAAATCTCCGAAATCTTCCGGTGTCATTGATGCAAAGGAATCCAAGAGTTCCTGTGGCAACTGTAATCCGAGTTTGGCAAGCAGGTTTTCATGGATGACTACGAGGAGCAGGGTATCGAGTATAGGCATCATGCCTTCCGACCAGGACAAGGCCGCTCCCTGGCCTTCCAGGTTCGATGCGAGCAGGCCGATCGAGGTCTCGAAACGGTTGTCCAACGTAATATCGAGATCTCTGTAATCTTCCTTTTCCTGGTCCCAAACTCCTTTCAGGATCAAAACATTCCTTTTTTTCCGCCCCCTTCCTGTGGTACCTATTGTGAAGGCGTCATCGGCTTGGTCATCCTTTTCCTCTTTGATTAGAGCCATTCCCGCGAGCAGGTCTCTTTGTGCATTTGCAAGTACTTTCGTCCCTGCATCAAGCCCGGCTTTGCCCGTGCCGGCGGCCAAGGTGAGAAAGCGGGAATCCGAATTAAGCAAGTATGCCAGTGCGCTGGAAATGGCAGGTCCGTCGAGACTGCTTATTTCACCATTGTTTACCTTGGCCACGAAACCCATGATGTCGGAGTTGAGGCCCTGTGATCCGAGCAACTGCAGCAGCCCCTGCAAGGTGCGGCTCAAGTAAGCCAGCAAGTATGCGTCTGCAGCGTCAAGATCGGGCCCGAGCCGTAATGCTGGCTTGAGATTCAGGTACATGAGGGCTCCCGGTTCTATCTGGAAGGAAAAGTCCTTGGTTGTGGCGGCGACCTCGAAGAGCTCGGCGCTGTTCTTAAGCCTGGACTCCAGTTGTGACAACAGGTCGGCTATGAGTTCGATAACGTAGTCGTTTTCTGAAAGCCCCTGCCCATTGGAAACACCGGCGAAGTTCATAGCGCCGGTCACGACCGAGAGAAGCATGGAGGTAAGCTCGATCGTATCCTGAAGATAGCATATACCAAGGCCGAACGAGGCTTGCGGGTCCTTTGGATCGATCTCCTCGAGAATAGTTGAAAATGGGACTTTCGCCATGTGGGGCTCGGCCTGTGACAGGAGTTCCTTGCCCTGTTCAATAAGCTCTGCCCTTCGTTTTTGTTGGGCAACGCCCTTGGTGCCCGTGTCGTTTCCCGAGAAGCAACCGCCGGCGCTTTGCAAGGCGAAGACTCCTGTCAAAAGCAATATAAGACTTTGTTTCATCTCATCACCTCAAAATCGGTTCTACTCGTCGATATACTTTGCCTGCGGCGGTATCGGGGTATCGACCCCCTTCATATAATGCCACAGGATCGCACCCAGGCCCGGGGCCCTGTCTTCATGCTCGAAATCAAGCTTGGCGGACTCCTTTGCCATTGGCGTCTTCAAAGTATTGACCCTGTAGTCCACGCTGTTTGGAATCGCTGTATATGGCTCGTCATCCATTGAACCCGAGAAAACATCGAATACAGGCGGTGCATTTGCATCATTCCTGTTCAAAGGATCGATACCCAAGATTCTCTCAATGGTGGCATAGAGGCTGGGAATATCGTAGTGGACATGAGAAAGGTAGCCTCTCTTGACCCACGGGCTGATAACCAGGCTGATGGACCTGTGGGGATCCACGTGATCGCCGATGCCCTGCGGGTCATCCTCGATTACGAAGATGACCGTACTATCCCAGTAAGGTGAATGAGTTATTGCCTCTATCAACATTCCCAGGGCCGCGTCATTATCAGCCACCATGTACTCCGGCGCAGGCTTGCCCGGCTTGGTTCCGTACGTGTGGTCATTGGGCAAGGCAATGTACACGAATGTCGGGAATATACCTTGCTCCATCTCGCGTATTACCTCAGCCGCCTTGTCCACGTCGGGAACACCCAGGTCGAAAAACGGATATTTCTTGTCTATGAAGTCTTCGTACTTGCCGAGTGAATCAAAACCGAACCCGACCACTTCACCATAGTTCCTAAAGCCTATTCCGGCTGCGAACAGGTGATCGAAAATAGAGCCTGCGGGAGGCGTGGCCTCATCGGTTATTCCTGTCATGGGCAACATGTTGAAACGGGCCTTTTCGGTGAAATCATTGCATTCCGAGTGAGTGGTCCAGAGGTGACCCTGCAGGCTCACCTCGGGATTAGAATAGTAATTGTCCATGTTGGCAAAACGCTTGGCCAGGGCGTGTGTATTCGGGGTAAACTTTTCGCCGAAAATGGCGAGTTCAGGATCGCCGTTGGTGCCTTCCAGGTCTCCCAGTACCATGTCGTATGTCTTGTTCTCTTTTACTATGAGGACCACGTGCTCAAGGGGAGATGCCTTGCCCTTTTCGACCGGAACAGGCAACACGTTTTCGCATCCCTGGTTTTTATAGTAAGAATCGCGGGTATTGTTGTTTTCGTTTGTGGTCTTTGTCCAGTCAGCCAAGGTCTTCAGATCGGGAACAGGCACCTTGGCTAGTGTCCCGAGCAGGTCTTCCTCGTGGTGACCACCTCCAAGACCAAGGGATTCAACAACGTACAGGCTCGAACGATCCGGCGAAAGTGCGAGACCTGAAGGATATTCGCCGACAGGTATGGCGCCTATCTTGCTCAAGTCATACAAAGAGATTACCTCTACCTGGTTCAAGTCTCCGAGCGTCACGTACAACCTGCCGCCCTTTTCGTCTATTGCAATGTGCTGGGGTGAGGCACCCAGCAATCCATCCCCTTGTGTAAGATCTATTCTTTCGGACACGGAACGCCTGGCAAGATCGATTACATCAATTCTGTCCGCATCCGCACATGCAACGAACGCCCTGGATTTCCCCTCTTCGAACGCAATACCCTCGGGCGCCTTTCCTACGTTTATGGTGGCCAGTGTTTTCATGGTTTCCATGTCCAGCACGCTTACGGAGCGGTCAGCCCAGTTCGATATGTACACTTCGCCGCCATCCGGCGTGATTGCCAGATCATACGGCCATCTACCGGCCTTCCCCTCTTTCTTTTCACCCGTGCCGAGGTTCATGGCCACGATACCGGAGTCAGTGTTCCTTGCAACCACGAGAACTTCATCGTTCTTTGCAAGGGCGATACCGCTTACGTACCCTCCTATATCCAGTTCCCGCGTCAGTTCCAAACCGCTTTCGCTCACTGCAAACTCGTCAACAAGACCGGTAGGCCCGATGGCTGCGTAAAGTCTCTTGCCGTCTTTGCTGAATGCTAGTCCGAGGAAGGCCGGCAACTTTTTATCAAAGATTACCTGGGAAAGGTCCGAGGACACGGCAAGGAGCCTGTCTTTACCAGGAGCCGTGACAGCCACCATCCTGCCCGAAGGATCAGGCTCCACATCCAGGGGGAACTTGTAACCAAGGTTCATCCTCTCACCGACCGGCCGCAAGAGCCTCCCGTTGGGAAGCACCACAGTATCATCATTGCCGGCCCCCGCCTCGATGGTGGCATTGTCCGACGGCTCACCGGCCGTGCAGGTCAGGTCCCTATTGTCCTGTATATTGTTACTGGTGCCATTGTCACTGTTGCAACCAGACAAGAGTAATACAAGGCTTGGAAGGAGAGCCGGTAAAACATTTTTTCTATAAGGTGACATGTCAAAAAGCCTCCAAGGAATTGCTTTCAGCTTCAGCCCTTTATTTTGAAACTTGTTGGTTGAATAGTCAATGGCCCTGACTTTCGATTTTTCCGGGCCGCCGGCGGACACAGGAAGGCTTCAAAGCAGGGACAATTGCGGATCCTTGCCCTTCCCGGGTCTCTTGTGCAACCCCCTCTTTCCCACAGCCCTGGATATTTCCAAGAGGGCCTTCTTGATATCTTTGAGGAACCTTGATGGGGGTGCAGTCCGCTTCTCCCCAAACAGCATACGTTTTTTGGCCCTTACCAGGTAAAGCATGTGTTTTGCCCTGGTCATTGCCACGTACAAGAGGCGTCTCTCCTCGTTCAGAGCATTAATTTCTATCATACTTATATTGTTCGTGTTGTTCGTGTTGTTCCTTTTTTCATCTTTGGCATGCTTTGAATTACGGATGTAAGGTACCAGTCCATCTTCCACGCCTGTTATGAACACGATCGGAAATTCAAGCCCCTTGGATGCGTGCATTGTCATGAGGGTTACTCTTTCAGCTTCAGGCTCGTACTCGTATTCCCCTGAATTCAGGCATACAGTTGAAAGCAATTCGGCAAGGTTGTTATTATGCCGGGCCAGGCTTTTCCATGCCCGCGCAGTTTCAGATTCCAAGTCCACGTCCATGGACTTTAGCGCCTGGGCCACTGCTGTTATTGATTCTGCGGCAGGTGTGGCTTCCCGAAGCATTTTCAGCAAATCCTGACCAAAATCCTTGAGCAGCGCCGACTCCTCGCCTACTACCAGATATGGAATTCCAGAGCGCTTGAAAGCCTCTTCGAGAGGCCTTGCCTGAGCCTTCAACCTGAATAATACCGCCACGTCACCGAAGGTCGTTGACTTGTCGCCGTCATGTTCCACCCTTTTGGAGTCGATCGAAAAATGGGAGGTGCCGCCGATAAGCTTTTCGATTTCATGGACAACAAACTCCGCCTCCGACCTGTCGGAAACTGCTGTCTTCAGTTTCACCCTTGGTCCGCCGGCCAGGAACGAGACCAGTTCGTTGTGTCCGTCCTCACCGTCGCCTTCAAGCATCTGGCCCGAGGCCTTTAGTATGGCCGGGGTCGACCTGTAGCACTTGTTCAGGGTGATTGAAAAAGCTCCTGGTCTTTCCCGCAGGAGCCTTTTGAAAAGGCCTGGATCCGCTCCACGAAAACCATATATGGATTGGTCCGGGTCCCCTATCACGGTCAAGTCCCCGTCAATGGGTGAAAGAGCTTTAAGCAACTCGTATTGTACCGGATCCAGGTCCTGGAATTCGTCCACTGCGATGAATTTGAACCTCTTACTCCATTTTTCTCCGATATCCTTATGTTTGAGAAAGAGATGGACAGGCAATACGATCAGGTCGTCGAGATCTATTGCATTTTCCTTTTTCAAGGCATTGTCGAAACGATGAACGAGATCCAAGTCCTGCGGATCAGCGTCTTTGGCAGATAGGATGTTGCTTCGCTTCGATATCGAGATGCGTTGCAATACTGCTTTGGTCTTATTTTTCGGCAGTCCGAATGCCCCGGCCGCAAGACCGCCGCACTCGTCCCCGGACAGCAGCTTGAATCCGCTTGAAAGGCCCAAGCGTCCGGCGTTCTGCTTGATTATTTCAAGACCCAGGGCATGAAATGTAACGACCTTGACCCATGAATCTTGCTCCGGGTCGTCATGGCGTCCAAGCAGGGCTGAAAGCCTCTGGGACATCTCTTTTGCCGCCTTGTTGGTGAATGTCACGGCAAGGATGGACCCGGGGTCGATTTTGTTTTTCAACACCTTGTAAGCTATTCGATGGGTCAGGGTACGGGTCTTTCCAGTGCCTGGTCCGGCGATTATCACGAGTGTGCCAAAAGGGGCTGTCACTGCGGTCGTTTGCTCCGGGTTCAGGTTTGACAGGACTCTGGACACTTCTATTCCTATGGGCTCGAGTGGGACATCCCTCGGCTTGTTGCTTTGACCCCGGTTTTCCGTCACCTCATCGATTGCATGTCCTTCATCTTTTCCTTGCCCGGCTGTTTTCTTTGTTTTTGCAGTGCGCTTTGATTTCGTCCGTTTTTTGTCTCCGCCTTTTTGGTCTTTGGATTTTGGAAACTTTTTCAGCCTGTTCGTTGCACCAAGCACTGCAAGCATTTCCTGCTGTCCGGAAATCCGGTCCCTCTCGTTTGGTTCGAATATACTGACCTTACCGAATTCGCCATCATAACCCGGAGCTATGTGCACCTTGCCTTGACGTGCCCTTATGACTGCTTCCGCCGATACCGGACCCGCAATTCTTGCAATGTCCTCCCTGGGCGCGCGGCGAAGTACGATGAACTCCGGGCCGAGACCGGCCAGGAGCTCGGCATACCTCGTTTGTACCCTCTTGCTGGCGCTTCCGACACAAAGGGCATCTCCTATGATCTCCGGCAAGGGCACGAGCTTTGAATATGGTTTTGCATCTTTCGGCATGGCGCCGTCCGGCCTGTCCGCCAGGCTTTCCACGCGGTTCATTACGCCTACGGTCACCTTTTTACCGCATACCGGGCAGATTCCGCCGAGCTTCAATGTTTCGCCCGGAGGCAGCCGGGTCCCGCATTTCCTGTGGCCGTCGAGGTGGTACTTACCCTCTTCCGGATAGAACTCGATTGTTCCGATGAATCCCTTGTCCTCCTTGTGCTTCAAAGACTCGAAGAGCCTGGTGTAGGATAGATCCAGGTCGAACTCGTTTGCCTCTCTGCCAAGCTTGGAGGCTGAATGGGCATCCGAGTTTGACACAAGATTCAAATGGTCGAGCCCGGAAAGCCTCCAGTTCATTGCCGGATCCGATGAAAGTCCTGTCTCGACCGCAAATATGTGGGAACTCAAATCCTCGAAGCAATCTTCGAGCGAGTCATAGCCCGACTTGGATCCGAGCATGGAGAACCACGGAGTCCAGATATGCGCCGGGATCAGGTAGTTGTCTTCGCCAATGTCAAGTAGGATCTCGAGTAGTCTCTTGCTCGATATTCCCAGAATAGGCCTTCCGTCGGAATGGATATTGCCGATCTTTGAAAGTTTTTCCTGTAGTTTTCCCGCCGCCTCGATGGTAGGACAAAAAACCACGTTGTGGACCTTCCTGACAACTCCATTGTGTTTGTAGATATTGCTTATCTCTCCCTCGAGGATGAAGCGCACCGGCCCCCTGCAAGCAGGAGGCACCTGCTCATCAGCCGCCCCGGCCAGGTCAGGCTTGAGACGAAACAGCCCGTCCTCGGCAGGTTCAAGTTGATCCCTTATCTCCTGGAACCACCCGGGATGGGTGACGTCCCCGGTTCCAATCAGGGTCAGGCCCTTTCTTTGGGCCCAAACATACAATGATGAAAGATCCAGGCTCTTGCTTGTGGCTCTCGAAAACCTGGAATGGATATGTAGGTCAGCCAAGAAACGCATGATAAACGTTAGTACTGCTACCAGGCCTTGCGGTCAAGTAAATGAATCAGCCTGTCTTGGACCGGTAAACCGGAACCTAGACAAGACAATCAATCGGCGCCCATGGTTTCCGGCTCACTATGAGAGGGATCTTTAAAACATCCTGGCCCCCGGCCCAGATTTTCTTCACCGATTCTTTGAACCCGAACCAGTCCGTCTGGGCATGTCCCACGTCGGCAAGCGACAATCCCTTTGCAGACGCTTCCTGGAACTGGTCATGTTTTACATCTCCGGTAATGAACAGGTCCAAGCCGAGTTCGATTGCATTGCGAACCAGGTCTCCACCCGAGCCCGAGCAAATACCGATATTTTTGACTCTCCTTGAAAGGTCTCCATTAAAGCGCACGCAAGAACTCGAAAACAGGGTCTTTGCTCTCTCTAAGACCGTTTTGACCGTTGATGTGGACCCGAGCTTGCCGAATCTTCCCATGCCGGCAAGTTCATTCCCATGGATCGGTTGCATAGGTCTTTGGTTCTCTATTCCGAGGGCGGTCGCCAGCTCATGGTTTATACCGTTTTGCGCTGAATCCATGTTAGTATGAGCGGCATACACAGCTATGTTGGATTGCACGGCTTTCAATAAAAGAAGCCCGGTTGACTCACGTGAAGAAACCTCTTTGACGGGATGGAATAACAATGGATGGTGCACCAACAGTAAGTCTGCATGCCGCCTCCTTGCCTCTCTTATCAGGTCCGAAGACACGTCCAGGGCGAGCAAGGCCCGGGATACAGGCTGCTCATGATCTCCCACCATGAGGCCGGGATTGTCCCATGACTCTGCAAGGTTCTTCATAAAAAGCCTGTCAAGTTCGATGCACAGGTCGTAAAGGCGCATGATCAATGTATCCCCACGGGTTTTTTCAATGGAAACGACTACAATTCCGGTAAAGAAAAGATCGCATCCGGTGATATTGTCGACTCAACCGGACTTATTGTTTTCCCTTGATGAGCTTGTCCACGACGCCGGGATCTGCAAGGGTGGAGGTGTCACCAAGACTGTCTATAGCACCTTCGGCAATCTTTCGCAGAATTCTGCGCATGATCTTGCCCGATCGTGTTTTGGGAAGAGAATCAGCGAACTGTAACTTGTCAGGGGTCGCTATGGGCCCGATTTCCTTGCGCACATGTTGTATAAGCGTTTTCTTTAATTCGTCGCTCTTGTCCACACCCTTTTTCAATGTCACGTACGCATATATGCCCTGCCCCTTTACATCATGTGGCATGCCCACTACAGCAGCCTCTGCGACCAGCTCGTGCGATACAAGGGCGCTCTCCACCTCGGCTGTTCCAATTCTGTGACCCGACACATTTATGACATCGTCGACCCTGCCCATGAGCCAGTAGTACCCGTCCTCATCCTTGCGGGCGCCGTCACCGGTGAAATACTGGCCCTTGTACATGGAGAAATACGTCTCCTTGAACCTGGGGTGGTTCTTGTAAACAGTGCGCATCATGCCGGGCCAGGGTTCGCTGATGACAAGGTATCCTCCCTCGTTCACATCAGACTCTTCGCCGTTTTCACGAATGACCTTGGGCCTTACCCCGAAGAACGGGAATGTGGCTGCCCCGGGCTTGAGCGTAACCGCTCCGGGTAATGGAGTTATGAGTATACCTCCGGTCTCTGTCTGCCACCACGTATCGACTATTGGACAACGACCGTGTCCGACCTTTGTATGGTACCACATCCATGCCTCGGGATTTATCGGTTCACCCACGGAACCGAGAAGCTTGAGACTGGACAGATCGTATTTTTCGACCCACTCGTCGCCCTGGCCCATCAGGGCGCGTATTGCCGTGGGTGCGGTGTAGAACTGGTTTACCTTGTACTTGTCGACCACAGCCCAGAACCTGCCTGCATCCGGGTATGTGGGAACACCCTCGAACATGACCTGGGTAGCGCCGTTGCAGAGCGGACCGTACACTATGTAACTATGTCCCGTGACCCAACCTATGTCCGCAGTGCACCAGAACACATCCCCTTCGTGGTAGTCGAAGACGTACTTGAATGTGGTCGCAGTGTATACCATGTAACCGCCCACGTTGTGCTGGACCCCTTTCGGTTTTCCTGTTGATCCCGAGGTATACAGGATAAAAAGCGGATCCTCTGCATCCATGATTTCAACAGGGCATTCAGGCGAGGCGGCTGCAACCATGTCATGGTACCAAAAATCCCGGCCTTCCTTCATGGGTGCATCGATGCCCCTTTCCGAGCCTACCCGCCTGACCACCAGGCAAGTCTTGATCTCTACACCCCCGGCTGCTGCGAGATCCATCGCCTTGTCTGCGTTTGATTTCAATGGAATCGCTTTCTTGCCCCTGAATGTGCCGTCTGTGGTGATGAGGAAGGTACATCCCGAGTCCACGATCCTGTCCTTCAAGGCCTCTGCGGAGAACCCTCCGAACACCACCGAGTGTATGGCCCCGATTCGTGCGCAGGCAAGCAGTGACACTGCCAGCTCGGGCACCATGGGCATGTAGATGGATACGCGGTCGCCCTTTTTGACTCCCTTTTCCTTGAGCACGTTCGCCAGTCTGGAGACCTCTTCGTGTAGTTGGCCATAGGTTATAGTCTTTTCCTCTCCCGGCTCGTTGCCCTCCCAGTAATATGCCACCTGATCCTTCCGCTCCGGCAGGTGCCTGTCCAAGGCATTGTAACAGACGTTTGTCTTTCCATTGATGAACCACTTTATGGAAATATCCCTTTCAAAATCATATTCCCTGACCTTGTCCCACTTTTTCTGCCACCAGAACTGGTCTGCGATTTCCGACCAAAAACTATCCGCATCATCGATCGAACGATCGTACATCTCCTTGTACTGTTCAAACGACGATACATATGCGTTCTTCTTATAGTCCTCCGGTGGTTCGAAGAGCCTCTTCTCGTCCATCATCGAGGTTATCACCTTATCTTCAGCCATCTTTTACCTCCTATGTCAGCTTTGCCCGATCTTCGGCAGGAACCATGATCCATTGTCAACCGGTCTGCCTGGTCCCACTTTTCACTCCCCTTTTTTCGCATGAACCTGCAACTCAAAAGGGAAACATTGCCTAACATCAAGCGCCTTGCAAGTCAAGGTATGCCGGCTCTCCTGAATTCCGTAACAAGGCGATGTGACCATGGTGAACCCGGGCTGGGTGGGGAGAGGAGGAGGAGAGAGAGTCGGCTTGGGCCTAACCTGGTGTCCGGCTCTGATCAAGGCTGGCCATTGACACGAACAGACCTTGCCACGCACACCATACCAGGCGATCTTGATCTAACACCTAACGCCGATGCGATTTCAGAGGATTGAGTCGAACCAGTTCAAACACTTGTAAATGCCGCCCTCTGTGGAAGGGCAAAGCAAGTGGGACGTATCCGGCATTGAGTCGAACACACAGTCATGGGTGTTTGAACCGTCCAGGTGAGCGCATAACTCCTCTATCGGCTGCCTGGGGAACATGTCCCATCCCAGGAGACCACACTTCTTTTGAAACGATGATCCGCACTCGATGAGCTTCCACTTGGTAACAGCGAACTCCTCCGGCGGGACAGCCACCACCGTGTCCCTATACATGTCTGCTACTTTCGGTGCAGGTCCGCTGTGGGTCAGGCAGGTCTCATAGTCAGGCTTCCCGGACAGGTAGCGATCGCATATGGCGCGCTCCCTGAAAGGCTTGCAGTCCCCGTTCGCCGTGATCGAGTTCAATAGGAACTTGTCCAGGGCAAACGCGTCGTACATCCCATCGTACATACATACAGCGGTTGTAACTGTCCCATGCCAACCCCGGCCGGAGTCCGCGTCGGTACGAGCCATTGCGATGACCGGTGCGGACGCACCATGGCTTGCCCCGGATATCAGAAGATGCTCCCCGCTCCAGACCCGGCCAAGCTCGCTCGATCCGGTTATGGAGCGCATTAGGATGTCGACCCTCATGGCTTCCCTGTTGTAGGGGAGCATGCCTGCTGCCTCCTTGCTCATGAATATACCGGCGCAGACCGCTACGAAGCCGTGCGATGTGTAGGTATCGAAGATCCTCTTGTATGCCTTTGTAGGCGGGTCGTCACAGCCCATGTCTCCGCCCGAGAAGAGTATCAGCAGCTTGGAGCACGGGTGGGACACAGGACAAATGGTTCGATCCACCCGGTACCGCCAAAAGCAAGGCTCGTCTATTGAGTCCCTGCAGTCCTCGACAAGGAAGGAGCCGGAAACAAGGCCTTCCTGCTCCGCTTTATCGGCAGCATCCTCTTCGCGAGTGGTTGTTTCCTCCGGTTGGTTATGTTCGAATGAGTCATCCATTTCATGAGTGTCCGCCCCGGAACAGTCCTCTGTACACGGCTCGTTCCTTTCGTTATCCGCAGCTTCGGAGTCACCATCCACCCTATGGTCACGTTCGGCCTCGGCATCCGCTTTGAGTTCGTACTCCGCTGAATGAGCCTCGTCCCGGTCCTGGTCGTGACCGCACTCCTTGGCCGTCTCCGGTTCGCTCTCCTTGCCGCTGCCAATCCCGCCCTCGAGTCTGCATCCCGGCGCAACAATAACCATGGCAATAACCGGGAGTAACAGCGTCATTAACTTCATCGCCAAGCAGGGAGGGGATGCGGTCCAGGCCGGTGGCTCGATCCACATACTTACAGGAGTTGGTTTCAAAAGGTTTACTCGCACACGGGCACGGTGAAGGAGCCCTTTGCATTGACTGCCTTGCCATCAAGATCGCCCGAGAAGTCCAGGGTTCCCGTTATCCGTCCTCTGTCTACCTGGGTGAGCACGAGCTTTCCGCTGCCCATGATCCCATCTCCCGAGCCTCCTACGTAATTGGCCACGAGGATGGATATAGGATCGTAATTACCCTCGGAGACATCCCTAAGCTCCACCTTTACGTATAGTCCTGCGGGGAAGCCTATGCAAAAGTTGGTCTTACAGTCTATGTCGGCACTGCTCAAGCGCAATGCCATCTTGTCAGTGGGCTTACACTCTGCATCTGTCGCCCTGACGAGCACACCGGATCTGATATCTCCTTCTTGTCCGGCGTAATCGACTTTCAGATCGAACTCTCCAGCACCGGTACCAGTGTCAGTATCAGTATCGACATCCGAGTCTCCATGACTGGTGCCGCTCCCACAGGATACAAAAGACGACAGTGGCAGCGCAAGGACGGCAACTAGAAACAATGGGAAGCTTTTCAAGGCCCTGGTAACAGCAGCATCTCCATAGTGGCCGGAGCGTACGTTCATGGTTCCCAACCCTTTCAAAGCTAGAGACCCGGCTGTTCGTATCTTGTGCTCAAAAACATAAAATATATTGGGACCAATTGGGAGTCAAGCACCCCTTGCCGAACTTGACAGCCGAACTTTAATGTCAGTGGGTTGCCAAGGTCGATGGAAATGCCCCCGGTTAAAAAAGGAGGCTTTCCAACAGTTGGATTCTTATCACAAAACCTGAAAAAATTCCTTTTCCGCTATTATCATCCCCTTTCAAGAAAGGGACTTGGAGGAGCGAAGGGCCTGGTAACGGTCCCACTTAATGGGACAGAAGATAGGCCTAGGCATACCCGCTGAAGCGATCCCGTATCTAGTCCTTGCCAATTGTGATGAGTAACAGCCTGTGACCGTCATCGTCCCTGGCCAATAACCTGGGCAGGCCATCGGAACCGACATCCATGTCAAGTGCCGATACCGTAACGCCGGGCAGGGGATCGAGTACATCGAACCCCCCGGACTCAGCGTGTCTCGCCAGTTTGATCGTTCCCTTTGTACTGTTGGCGTACTCGGCAGCCACATATGCTATTACCGTCCCGCTGGAGGCAAATGCATGTATCGAGAGCCACTTGGCATTGCTCGACTGGTCTACTATTTCGGTCGGATGCCATGAGCCGCCCCCGTCCCGCCACCTGTATACGAGACCCGTGGAGTCTACGTAAACAAGGTGAGGTTGATCGTTATTATCCAAAGACAGACCAACGTACTCGTAGTTATTGTCCCTTGCCGTCCCCACTTTCTCCTTGTCCCATCCGTTACCAGTTCCTTTGGCCAGGAAAATACCTTTGTCCACTGAGTTTACATAGGCCAGGGACGGTTCCCCGCCACTCCCAATCTCAATGGTGGGCGACTTGTTTAGACCTTCAGGCACGACCTCCTCGAAGTTCCAGTCCCGGCCGTTTCTCAACGCATGGTGCAAAGGCTCACATGACCAGCCACCACACGTCGATGTATAAGTGAGCACAATATGGCTGACGCCGCTCCTGTCGAGCCGCACCAAGGCGCTACTGAAGGATGGATATTGGCCCTGGATTAGGGGATCTTCGAGCTTTACCTTGTCGAAAGCAGCGCCGTTCCAGGTGAGGTAGTAAAGTTCACTCATTACAGCGTGTAGTACTACGGGATTACCGTCAGGGTCCAGGTCCATGTCGTAAAGCCCGACGTTGTTGCTCTCAACTACCTTGCGTGACCACGAACCATTATCATCATGGGCCCAGTAGAGCCTGGCCGCTGCAGAATCCGACCGGTATAGAGCGTTTGCAGTGTCGGATTGATCGAGCCGGAGCACCACCTTGCCTTTGCCATCGTTCACGGAGCCGTCCACCTCCTTGACTCCAACCACCTTGCACGTTTCACCCCAGAGCAGGTACCCTTCCTTGCAGAACTCCACCTCGCACTTGTCTCCCATGCACTTAAAGAATTCCACCCCATCGCCCGGAGGACACTGCCTGCATGCCCCGCCACAGAGCTTGTAACCGTTATTGCAGACAATCGCGCAGGATGCTCCATCGCACGTTGCCTCTCCGTGAGGGTCAGCCGGACACGGCTCGCAACGGTTGCCGCAGCTCTGCGGCGAGGTGTCGTCGAAGCACTTGCCGGTACACTCGTGGAAGCCGTCATCGCAAGCAACCGCACACGATGTACCATCGCACGTGGGGTCTCCGTGCGGGTCTGCCGGGCACGGCTTGCACAGGCTCCCACAGTGCTGTACCGAGCTGTTGGATACGCACGAGCCCGAGCATTCGTGGAAGCCGTCGTTGCAATCGCAGGAGTGTTTCCGGGTGTTGCAGTGCTGGTTGTCCCCGCATTGCTCGTCAAAAGCACATCCCGGCATACACTTTCCGGTGGCCAGGTCGCAGTACCTAAGCCCGCTACACCCGGTCTGCCTGCAGTCTCCAGTGCCGGTATCCGTGTCGGTATCTGTATCCGTGTCCGTGTCCAGATCCAGGTCCAGATCTGTGTCGGCGTCAGAGTCCGTGTCGGTATCCGTGTCCGTGTCAAGGTCGAGATCCAGGTCAACATCGCTGTCTCCTGTCCCCTTGCCATCGTTTTGGCCACAATGGAAAGATGACAGGGCGGCAAATAAGATGCATGCAGTTAAAACAAAGGATTTATTCATTCCAGCCTCCCAGTGCCCGTTAAAAAGAGAGATGCCGAATTCCTTGAAATGTCTATACTGCCAACGGACCGAGGAACAACCTATATATTAATTTTGTGGCTCCATCAAGCATGGCTTCACGTGTATGTGATAGCCGAATTCAAATGTCCGTAAGAGTGCCGAGTTAAACTACTGGGGAGGAAACACCCCTCGGATGCCTCCGGGGACGGTGGTTGAGCCCAAAACGGCCGTCCGGCATATAACTATTTAATATCATTCACCTATAACCATTTTATAGCCCCGGCGCATGGTCACTTCATCTAGCACTCGGCTCAAAGTGTCTGATTGACACTACCATAAAATTATTGTAAATTTGACAGGAAAATGACAAGCACTCCTTTTAAATGTGGTTGGCCCGCTGGTGACTTGAAGTTTACCATTGTTTATTTCATTTTTGGCTTTGGAATGGTCACAGATCAGCAGGCCAATATTGCCATATCGAAAGGTGCGAAGGTTTGAAGTGGTAATCTACAAACCGGTAAACAGGTTACTGTTAATAACAGTGCTCTTTCTTGTTGCCGCGTTTTGGGCTTTCACAGGATGTTCCAGCAGCCAAGCTCCTACAGGGGACGCGGATACGGATATAGACATTGATATTGATGCAGACACGGATACTGACACGGATACCGACACCGACACGGACACGGACACGGACACGGACACGGATACCGACACGGACACTGACACCGACACGGATACTGACACAGATACTGATATAGATATTGACGGAGATGGCGTGGCTGAAGACGGTGACGGGAGTGGCATCCCTGGCGACGGTCGTTGCAGCGGGGGGGTAAAAACAAACTGTGATGACAACTGCCCGGGAATTTCCAATCCGGACCAATCCGACCAGGACTCTGACGGAATCGGTGATGC
>JAADFL010000117.1 GCA_013152945.1 Deltaproteobacteria bacterium
CTCATCCTCACGGCGCTCGGCGTCAACGAGAACCGGCTCCGCAACTACAGCAAGCCGGTGAGCGACGACTTTATCAAGAAGATCGAACGCCACCGTCCCAAAACCAAGGACCAGCTCAACCGCATCTGGTACGGCTACCACAACCGCTGGCCTCCGGCATTCCCGTCCTGCAAGTTCCGGAAGCTGACATCCTCGCCCGCGGCACCGCGGACCCCTTGGCCGACGTGGCCACACAGGCGCGCTTTGCCGAGGACCTGGCGTCCATCCTCGATCCGGTCCCGGAAAGCGCCACAGCGGGCGACCCGCCTCCGTTTAAAAACTACGGCAAGGCAAGCTGTGGCCCTGTGTACCTGTCTGCCGTAACGGACACGGCACAGGCAGGCGGCGAACTTCTCACCTTTGACCTGCCTGCGCCGTAGAGTGAAACGACGCGGCAAGCAGGCGACCCCGAAACCCGCCTTCCCGCCACCTGGCACGCCAAAGCTTGAAAAGCGACGGCGGATAGACCGCCTTGAAGGCTTCCAACCGGGCGGGTCAAGTCTCTACAGACGGGTCCTGGTTCCGGTGTGGGCCGCTGTAGCCGTTTTTACAGGTTAGTTTTATGTGGGTGAGGATTCGACAATGATCCGGTCCACCCTTACCAGGCGACCCTGCTGGCCATGACAGCCCTTTGCTCGGTCTTATTCGGCGAGACTCGGAAAAACCAGTTGGCAAACGGGCGCACTTTCATATAATGTAAGCCAGTTTGTTCTGGTTTGTCCGGATGGATGCCCATCGAGCGCATCCGGTACGAACTAATTCTTCAATAAATAGCTTGGCAGGTTTCGAGAGTGAGACAGGAACCGAGGCGACTGGAGTTAACGATGGAAGATCGATGGCTCTCCGTAGATGAGATCGCGGCTTATCTCGGCATCAAGCGGGACACGGTTTACAAGTGGATCGGCGAAAAGCAGATGCCTGCGCACCGGATGGGCCGCCTGTGGAAATTCCGCAAGGAAGAAGTGGACGAATGGGTAAAGTCGGGCGGAGCCGGCTACAACCGTCAAGATGATAGCGGGAGAGCTGGGAACCGATGACAACGTCAAGTAGCCATTTACGCAAAGGTTGTGTCGTCATCGGCTCACTTTTCAATGAGCCGATGCGCGTGGAGACCGTGCGGGGCGGTGGCCTGCCTGATCCCGATGAACTCGAAGAGATGGAAGAGAGCGAACGCGAGCGATTGGAGCAGATGCTGGAGGCCATCACGCTCGCAGGGAATGCCGAGCAGTTGCGAGAGGAAATTGCAAAACTTCACAGGCTCGCCGAGCAGGCCCGAACTGTCGAGGAGTCGGATGCCGAAGCCAAACTGTCCAAACTCCGGGACCTCCTGCACAAAGAAGGGTTCTTTGATCATCAGGAACAACGCCTTCTTATCTTTACCGAGTTCAAGGATACGCTCGACTACCTGATGGAGAAGCTCAAATCCTGGGGATTCGAGGTCGGCAGCATTCACGGCGGGATGAAACCGGGCTCGCGCGATGAACCCGGCACCAGGCTGTATTCAGAGCAACAGTTTCGGGAGGGCAGCATTCAGATTTTGGTAGCTACCGAAGCGGCAGGAGAAGGTATCAACCTCCAGTGCTGCAACATCCTCTTCAACTACGATATCCCCTGGAATCCCAACAGACTCGAACAGCGCATGGGGCGCATTCACCGTTACGGCCAGCGCAAGGACTGCCTTATCTTCAACTTCGTGGCCACGAATACCATCGAGGGCCGCGTACTCCAGCGGCTGATCGAGAAACTCCAGGAAATCCGCGATGCTCTCGATGACGATGCGGTCTTCAACGTCGTGGGTGAGGTGCTGCCCGCTGCGCATGTGGAGTGCATCCTACGCGATTACTACGCTGGGAAACTGGGCGACGCCGACCTTGAAGAACGACTGCTCAAGGATGTAGATGAAGGACAATTCCGGGCGATCTGCCAAAACGCGCTCGAAGGGCTTGCTTCCAAGAAGCTCAACCTGGAGATGCTGGTCGAACGTCGTGCACGAGCCCAGGAGCGGCGTGTCGTGCCGGAGACCATCGCCCGATTCATTCGGGAGGCGGCCGAATATGTTCCGCTCAAGCTCAAAATCGTGGAGAGTTTGCCATATGCTTTTGAACCATCCCGTACGCCAACCGTATTACGCCACTATGAAATGGATCCAGATTGGAAGCTCCCATCCCTGGCCAACAAGTACCCGCGCTGCTCGACCGACCGGGACACTGCCGAGAAGAACAATCTGGAATGGGTCACGCCCGGCCATCCTCTCTTCGAGGCCGTGCGGCGCCACACTTTCCAGTCGGCTCATGAACCGTTTTCGAAGGGTGCCTGCTTCTATTCCCTAGAGCATGAGGAGCCTTCCAGGCTCGACTTCTCCCGTGCGCGGGTAGTGGATGGCCTTGGCCACGTGGTCCACGAGCGACGTGTTGCTGAGGACAGGCGCGATTGCTATTGGCCATATGTAGTCACCGATTGCGGATCAAGACCGGCCCTGCGGAAACCAATCCAGGATCTTGCGCGCTTTCAGTGGCATGAAGTAACCAAAGTACAGCACTACTGGCTTCAAGTGGATGCAATGACAAAACCGATGCAGGTGCGAGAGGACGAAGCCAGTTACGGAGGGGATGAATCATGATGACCCTGCGGTTCTTTTCCGCCAACTTTGAATCCATTCCAGCCTCCACTGCCTGGTATCTTTCTGATATTGCCGAGTCTAAAGGAAAACAGGATCTGTTCACAAAGCAATCGCCCCAGCTCCTTAAGGCACTTCGGGAACATGCCCTTATCGAAAGCGCAGTTTCTTCAAATCGAATCGAGGGTGTGGAAGCCGATCAATCCCGTATCGGCACAATTGTCTTCGGCAAGCCTATTCTGCGTAATCGTGATGAAGAAGAGGTCCAGGGGTACCGTAGAGCCCTGGATTTGATCCACATGCAGGGAGCGAAGCTTTCGATTTCAAAAGGAACTATTTTGAGATTGCACAGCTTGGCGCGCGGTGAAATATGGGACGCCGGCAAGTACAAGGAAAAGGATAGCGATATCATCGAGAATTATCCAGATGGCCATTCGCGAGTTCGTTTCAAGACGGTTCCGGCGGTGGACACGCCGAACTACATGAGGAAATTAATTGAGCTTTATAATGTGGCTATTAAAGATCGTAAGACTCCTAGTGCTGTTCTAATGGCAGCATTCAACCTTGACTTTCTTTGTATCCACCCCTTCCGTGACGGAAACGGACGTGTCTCCCGGCTTCTTCTACTTCTACAATGTTACCATCTCGGGTTTGAGGTCGGGCGATACATCAGCCTGGAACGTCTGATCGAGCAGAACAAGGAACGGTATTATGAAACCCTGGAACAAAGCTCCCATGGTTGGCACGAAAGGAAACATGACCCCTGGCCGTACATTAACTACATTCTCTTCATCATCAAAGCGGCTTACAGGGAATTCGAGGAGCGCCTCGGGCGGGTGAAAAGTCCCAGGGGAGAAAAGACCAGCCTGGTGCTTCGCGCCATTGACAGTATACCAGAGCCTTTTCGTGTCGCTGAGCTCCGGAGGAAATGCCCAAATGTCAGCGTGGACACGATCCGCAAGGTGTTGAAGGACTTGCGTTCAAAGAAACAGGTGGAATGCCTGGGCCGAGGGCAAAGCGCACAGTGGCGCAAAACCAACAAATGGCAATTGGGTAATACCTAATTAATTGGGTAGCGAAATAGGTAATTAAGGAGCGGTGTTTTACCGCAGAAGCACAAAGAGCGCAGAGATGGATAATCTCCTTCAGGGCATAGGCGAGTTGACCAGGGACATACAAAAGCTTGCTCAAGAGGCCATGCGACAATATTCGGTTGAGGTTGAGGCTACCCAGGGCGCAGCGGTTATCAGCTTGCAAGAAAGGCTCAACAGCGCCGAGCCTTTTGCATTCCGGGACTAGGACCGGACCCCCGCCGTGGTGCCCCATCGTGGTGCCACCCGAATCGTCCTGGGCACTACCGGGACGGATCGTTCCAGCTAACGCTGTGTAACAAGGGAGGTTTTTGCTGTGGGGTGAAATCAACCAGAGTCGGGGGGTACACCCTAATCGCCTCCTGCCTGCCGGCTCGGTCCTTGTGTTGACTTTTTATCGGACCGAATATAGACTTGTTTATGGGTCAACCTGTTGGAGGTGGCCATGCGAAACATAAGGGTATCCGAGAACATCATCCCGGTCAGCGAGTTCAAGGCCAGGGCTGCCGAGTGGCTGAGGCGCCTGGCCGAAAGTTCCGAGCCGCTTGTCATTACGCAGAACGGCAAGGCCGCAGGAGTCTTGCTTTCGCCGG
>JAADFL010000118.1 GCA_013152945.1 Deltaproteobacteria bacterium
CCATGTCGGTATCGGCATCGCCTGCGGGGCCGCAAAAACCTTTGTTGCAACTTGTTCCAGGCGGACAATCATTGTTCCTGGTGCACTGTATGGGGACACAGGAGCCTTCCTGGCAATCCTGCCATGCATTGCAGTCCTTGCTTGATGTACAGTGCTTTGTGGCCGTACTTTCACCGCAAGCCTGAAACACCAGGAAAAGCAATGCGGCCAAAGACGCTGCATAGAGACAAGCTGTAAGATTTTTTTTCATGACGAAATCCTCCAAACAGGAACACCCGGGAATAAAAACAAATTCCTTTTTTCTGTAAATATCATCACATGCTGTTCGACAACCATTATATCCTCATAACCTGTCATACAATATTAAATATCTTATTACCCATTAGTCAATCCTGTTTGCATTTTTTTCAATAATCATCCAACATTTCCACGACAATTGACCTACATGTAGTTTGTTTTATTCCAAAGTATTACATTGGTAACAAAGTATGTTTTGGTAGTACATCATCCAAAAAACACATCAAATAATTTTTATTTTTGATTCACAAACCGCGGGCCGGGTGGTTCTTCAAAGTCCCAATTTCCTGGAGATCACTATTCTTTGGACCTCGCTGGTGCCTTCTCCTATTTCCAGGAGCTTTTGGTCGCGAAAGAAACGCTCCACGTGGTATTCCTTCATGAGACCGTATCCGCCATGTATCTGAACCGCTTGCGTGGCCACCCTCTTGAATACCTCCGAACAATAGAGCTTTGCCATTGCCGCCTCTTTGGAAAAGGCCCTGTTCTGTTCACGAAGCCAGCACGCTTTATACAGCAAGTTCCTTGCAGCCTCGATCTCCATTGCCATGTCGGCCAACTTGAATGCAATAACCTGGTTCTTACATATGGGCCTTCCGAATTGCACCCTTTCCTTTGAATAATTCAAGGCCAAATCATAAGCTCCCTGCGCCCCTCCCAAAGCCATGGCTGCTATTGACAATCTTCCCCCATCCAATGTTTCGAGCATGTAGTGGAAACCGTCACCTTGCTTGCCCAGAAGGTTCGACTTGGGAACACGGCAATCCTCGAAAAAAAGTTCTCCTGTATCAGAGGAACGCCACATCATCTTTCCATGCATGGTCCTGGCCTCGAATCCCGGCGTTTTGTTCGGAACCAATATGCAGGAATATTCATTCTTTCCATCCTGCCTGGTGCCTGTGACCGCCTGTACCGTGCAGACCTTGGCCCTGGGGTTACTTGAATTGGTAATGAAAATCTTCGAACCATTGATAATCCACTCGTCGTTTTCCAACTTGGCCGTGGTTCTCGTTCCTCCGGCATCAGAGCCTGCGTTCGGCTCGGTAAGGCCGAAGGAAGCCACGTAACCATTGTTACAAAGCTCGGGCAGAAAGGCCTTCTTTTGTTCTTCGTTTCCATAATAATAAATCGGGCCGATCCCGAGAGAGTTGCCGGCAGCCACTGTCGCCGCCGTAGAGCCGTCCACTCGTGCAAGTTCTTCCACTGCGATTATGTATGCAATGTAACCCATATTCGAGCCGCCGTATTCGTCGGACACGAACATTCCGAACAGACCCAGCTCGAACATCTTGTCAAGCAGGTCGACATCGAACCTTTGCTGTTCGTCCAGTTCTATAGCCCTTGGCTTTACGACCTCTTCAGCAAACTCACGTACGGTTTTCCTAAGTATTTGTTGCTCTTCGGTCAAATCATAGTTCAGCATCCCAACCTCCAAAGCAAAAGCCGATTCATCAACCTTGGTCCGGCCGGTATCCTAATAATCGCATTGCAATCATGTCAAGGAAGCGAATTACGGAAGTGGCATCTGCGATGCCACCGTCGTCAACTGCCCGGCCCGAGTTCATGGGCTGCAAACGCCAGCGCACCTTCCGGGCACTGCTTTACGCAAGCCCCACAACTGAAACAAGCTTCCGGATGCCCGATCACCGCCTTTTTATTCGCATCGATGCCTGAAAAGACTCCAACAGGACAGACATCCTTGCAGGTCAGACAACCGCAGCACTTGACAGGGTCGAGTTCGACCGTTCCCCTCTCTGTCTCGACGAACAGAGAACCGAATCTTTTGAACCCCAGGCGCTGCATCATGCGTTCGGCGTCCGATGTCCTCGGCGACAGAATTCCCGCGATGTCGAATCCGGCAGCAAAGAACACCAGGAATGTGGCAATCCACCAACCCCAGTGCGCAAACGGGTTTGCCCACAAATACCAATTGATCCCGGCCCATGCGAGCACGACAGTAAGTGCCGCGAACATGGCCTGGCCCCAACCTGTCTTGCCGGGAATGACGTCGAGCAAGAGGTAGAGTATACCAACCGCAGCCCAGAACAGCACTGTGAAACCCGCAAGCTGCTTCGGGGCTACCAGCGCCAGAACTGCGGCTATAAGCAGGTACACAGGGAAGTTCATGGGCAGGAACATGTCCAGACGGTGCCGCGGTCCAAAATCGAAACGCCGCATCCTGTCTGTTTTCTTCTTTCTTGCTTCAAGGTACGCGGGAATGTCACGGGCATAAACCGGGCCGAATCGGCACCGGAAACCGGTTTGTTGCTTAACAGCCTCGCGATCGACACCCGGCGCTGACAGTTGGGGGATTATTATCTCGTTATGGGATACCTTTTCAGCAAGTTTGGAAATCTTGACGGCGTCTATGATTCGGTTCTCGGTGAGGATTCCACCGCAAGCGGCGCACCATACATTAATGCCTTCGGAGTTGGCCACCAGCAACCACACGTCCTGGCCTGCCAGTGCCCGGAGCACCCGCTTTACCGTCAGGGTGAAGTTGGCGGTAACCAGAACAGGCGAGCCGGCACCGGGTCGTCCCACCGCAAACAGGCCGGTTGGAGCCCGGTGAGGCAGCCAGCGCGCAAAGTACGCCACGAACCAACCGATCAGTGCCCTCACTTCCGCAGGTCCTTTCTCCCGACAAGGTAGAGGAAGCTGCCGAGCATGCTTCGTTCCTCTGTTTCAATATGAAATCCGGCGGACCGGACCAGCTCGGTTAATCCTTTGACAGCGTGAGTAGTGGTCTGGGTGACGGCAAAGGTAACGACGAGCAGGGGGAATCGCACGATACCGTGAAGCAACCTTTTGCCGGCCGTCTTTGGTCTTGCCTCATCTGCTATTGCGAGCACTCCCCCCGGGCGCAGTATGCGGTGTGCATGGCCGAGGACATAGGCCTGCTCATCAAGAGACAGCTCTGAGAAAGTCAGGGTGGATATTACGACATCGAAGCTGATATCTGCAAACCGATCCATGCCCGAGACACCCATCTCCATCAACTCGATACGATCGCCGAGCGAGGTCGATTCCACCTTTTCCCGGGCAACATCGAGCATCTGCGCCGAGATGTCGAAACCAGTGACTTCAGCGCCTTTGCTTGCCGCCAGGATGGCGGTGGTTCCGGTTCCACACCCGATATCCAGGACCCGGTTTCCGGGCTTTATGTTTTCCTCGACCAACCGTTTCCTGGCTTTCTCGGATTGGCCGAACGACAGCATGGCGATGCCACGGTCATAGCGACGTGGCCGGGATTCCAGGATCTTCATGTACACGTAGCTGGACATTCGCCGCCTTACTCAAACATGGCCGATGTCGGTGAATTGCGAGACCATGACACTATCGGTCAACAGGTCCTCTACACAGAGGGCATGAACATCATCAATGCCATTCGTGCGTGCAAACACCTTCAGTTCTTCATTGGTCGCTCGATAGAAATTTTGAAAACCCTCCAATGCCTTTTTTTCATCGAAAAGCGCACGCAGCGCTTCATCCTGGGTCGCGATTCCGGCAGGGCAGGTGCCGGTGTGACAGACTCGGGACTGAATACACCCTATCGAAATCAGCGATGCTGTGGCCAAAGCCACGGCATCTGCGCCAAGGGCCAAGGCCTTGGCGATGTCGGAACTGTCCCGAAATCCACCGGTCACGCACAACGTGACCCTGCTGTCGACGTTGTCCAAGTAACGTCTTGCACGCCTGATCGCCATTACTGGAGGCACTCCCACGTTGTCCTTAAGAAACTTGGTGGAGGATCCTGTTGCTCCGCCCCGACAATCAATCGTGATAAAATCCGGTTTGGCGGCAAGTGCAAGAGCCAAATCACCCTCTATATCCCCTGAAGCAAATTTGATCCCAACAGGCTTTCCGTCAGTGATCTTTTTGATATGCTCCACCATTCTCCGGAGATCTTCCAAGTTGTCCACACCCGAAAGCCGCCCCGGAGAGATAGAGTCTTCGCCGGGTTCGAGGCCCCTAACAGCAGCGATCTCCGCTGTCACCTTGTGACCGGGCAAATGTCCCCCCAGGCCGGGCTTCACGCCCTGGCCGATTTTTAATTCAATCGCGTCCGCCTGCACAATTACTTCGTCCTTGTTAGAGAAAGCCGCCGTCCCTAACTCATAGATGTAGATCCGTGCTGCTTTGCGTGACTCCGGCAGCATACCCCCTTCTCCTGAACACATGGCTGTACCGATTAGAGTCGTTCCCTTGGCAAGGGCGATTTTCGCTTCCCTGGACAGTGCCCCAAAAGACATGTGTGACACATAGAAGGGTATTTCAAGCTCGATAGGATGTTTGGCTGTTTCTCCGATAATGGTCCTCGTGTTCACGGGAACATCTTCATTGAGCGGCATCTTGTTCAGTTGAGCCCCCTTGAACACCAGAGTCTCGAAGCCCGGGAATTCGCGATTCGTCCGCATGGCGGAATTTTCACTTCTGCCGCTCGCTGCCAACTTTTGTACCGTGGCGATTCGTTCCTCTGAATGCAGCCCTTGCTCGTGAACCAGGCCGTCAG
>JAADFL010000119.1 GCA_013152945.1 Deltaproteobacteria bacterium
AGGGTGGTGGATAGCCGGCCTGGTCCAGGAGATAAAAAAACAAATTGTTTGGCTTTTTTTCATGCCTTGAAAATCAACCTGGGTGGGGAGGGCCTGACTCCAACCAAAGGTATGTGGCATGAACCATTACCCCAACGACATTTTCACTCGGCACTTTACTGACATATTGACTCGGCTTCGACAGCTGTAAAAAGCTTTCCTTTCGATAAGTCTTTTTTCTAAAGCTATTGTAAGGCAATTACGGAACTTCAACCCGGAGGACGCCACCTGCCTGCCGGTGATCGGTCCTTGATGAATCTTCATGTATGAACCAATCCGGGTTCAAGGGTAACTGTCAACCAAATATCTGCTTGGAAACAATATGCATGGCCTCAGACTCCACAAGGGACAATGCCTCGAATGCCTCAACAAAATCTCCGTGCCCCACGCTGAATACACCATGGCCGAATACTATGGCGGCAGGGCTCTTTTCCAGCGCAGGAGGCAGTGTCTTGTGCAGGCCTTTCGGCCCTGCTCCCACTTCGCCCGGTACGACCGGGAATCCGGCCACTTCCCTCTTCTTCGGGCAATGTGTATGGCACCTTCCCCGGAACCCGCAATCCATGTCTCCACAATCCATGGACAGGGCCACGCTGAACTTCGGGTGCCCGTGAAGCACGGCCGTGCCGGGCCCCCTTCCCGCGATCTTCATGTGTGCAGGAAGCTCACTCGATGCAGTAATCCCTGCGGAACTTGAGCCATCCAATGGGCAGGGATCTATTCTGCCCTCGAGTTCATCCAGTGATGATCCGCTCTGGCTTATGTAAAGGGTATCTCCCAGGCGATACGAGATATTGCCGAAATACGAGTCAACCAAGCCTGATTGAACAGTGGCCCTGCCTGCTTCGAACATGGCTTCAAGGACACGGCGTTCGTCTTTCAACAGACCTTTTTCAAGGCTGAAAGAAGTTGCCTTGCCGCCAATATCGAGCATTTCCAACATGAGGGCTATAATACGCTCACCTTTTTTATCCCGCTTTCCATTCCTGTGCAGTGTCAATATGTCAAGCACCAACTTGACAGAGGCGGCAAAGCAAACAGAGGAGAAAGCCACAAAAGCCTGTTCAGGAGTTACAGTACCGGTTGTGACAATCGACCTGCCTGCAACTATGACCAGCTTGCGCTTGGAAAGGGCTGAAACCATGTTTTGAAGTGAAAAATCGGCTGCCAGTGGAAGTTCGTGCAGGAAAATTCTTGTCTCGGTGTCATTGGGTTTCAAGGCATCGCCGGGTTCTTTTTCCGCCAGGTAGGCCAGTATGGACCTGTACGGCTCTGCAGGCTCACAAAATATCAAAGAGTTGATGTTGAGCACGTCAAACAATGGTGATAGTTTTTCCTGTATCGGATCGGATCGGTTCCAGTAGATTATGTCATCCATGCCTGCGATAAGTGGCGCTCCCTCTTCTGCAAGGCCTGCCTTCACCATCTTTCCTGCAAACTTGTCAATCAATGTTTTCATGATATTGCGTCAATACCCGGGAATGTATTTTCAGGGGCGCAGGAAATATATTTCTTCTTTCTACTCCAATCCGCTGTTGCCAAATATATGTCTCCAGGGGCGAAGTGAAACTTAAAAGCCATTCTAGAGCCCCAACTCGCGTATTTTTTCTTTTAAAGGCATGCCGTTTTCATCCAAGCCCCTGGCCTTGTAATACCTGGACCTTGCTTCAAGAAATTCGCCCCTGTCAATTGGAGGTATTTCGATCCCTGCACCCGAAGAGCCCGGCTCTTTGAAGAACCTTTCGGGCAGGTCATCGTCCCTGGAGGAAAAACCTGCATGTGCATTATACATACGTTCCCTGAAGTAAATTCGTTCCCCTGTTCTTTGGAGGTCATTTTCTGAAAATACTATGCCGGTTATTGCAGTCAAGGCCTTGCTGTATTCTTCGAGTGAAGTTGCAAAAAACAGGAATTTACATGCAGTCAGTGAATCTATGGTCGCATTTACATCCTCTGCTATTTTTATCATCCTGGCCTTGCCTGCAAAAGAAAACCTGTCGGTTGCAACAGGCTTCAATAATATTTCATGTCCAATAGGATATGCCCTCAAGTGGCATCCGCCCCTTGTGGAGGTCACGTAGGCCAAAGCCATTCCATAGGCCCCGCGTGGATCGTATGCCGGCAGATCCATTCCCTTGACGCTCATGGAAGATCCTGACTTGCCCCTGGATTGTGCATATGCCCTGCTGCCCCGGCCCAGACTCTGCCCGAGAGAAGTCCTTGCCAAGGCGATATCCGTCAGCAGTTGCAAAATTCCTGCAGGTCCCAGATCGTTGCCGATGATCTCCTGGTGACAGGACAAGGCGGATGCAGCAGAGATTGTGTCCATACCCATGTCGTTGCAAATCTTGTTGGCCTGTACGACCGTCTCGAGATCCGTGTTGTTCAACAGGGCGCTGAAATGCGAGAGGGTCTCGAACTCGGGGACAGGCCTCGAGTCGTTCGTTAGGCGCTTGCATTGTATATGACAACCCCTGCACCCTGATTTCAAGGGCTTGTAGGCCGCTTCCAGGTTGTAGGCGTTCATTTTCGGGGCCAAAGGAAAGAAAGTTTTTCTGAAATTCGAAGTAGGCATCATTCTGCGGACATGAATGAGGTCGTACAGGGCCGGGGTCCCCAATGACGCCAGCCCGAATGGCCCTTGCAATATTGAAGAGGCGGCACTTTGGCGGAAGATCTTTTCCCTGGCGTCTTCCAGCCCTTTCGGATCGTAGGCTTGTAATTTTCTTCGGCCCCTTATTGCTATGAACTTCAAGCCCTTCTTAAAAAGACTAAGGCCTAATCCACCTCTGCCTGCCGCGAAATGACGGTCCACCATCACGGTTGCAAAAAACACATTGTTTTCCGCTGCCGGGCCGATGACGGCAAAAGATCCCAGGGCCTCCAGCTCTCTTGCCACAGAAGACAGGGGCTTTCCCACTAGTTTCGTCGCTTCTGTTATTTCTATATTGTCCGTGTCAATTATTAGACCTAAAGGCCTTACGCTTTTTCCTGTAACGATTATCGCATCCCATCCGGCCCTTTTCATTTGGGTTCCAAGGCCGCCGCCTACGGACGTATCTCCGATTGCTCCTGTCAAAGGAGACCTGGAGGCAATGGCCATCCGCCCGGAGGTAGGAGCCCGCGTTCCCACGAGCGGACCTGTTGCAAATACCACGGGCATTTGCGGATCATCCCATTCAAGTCCTTTTTTCTCCCATAGAAAACCGCCTGCCAATCCACGGCCTCCAAGGTTGTTCAGGTACAGGTCTTCTTTTGGTTCCAGGATGCTGAACCTGCGTGAAGTAAGGTCAACTTCAAGCATCCTTCCTGTCCATCCACCTTTGAAATCAGCCACTGTTTGCACTCCCGGTGTATATCGAATTGAGGCCTGTGAAATGCTGTTCTGTCAAGCAATTTTTCTAAATATTCATAAAAAGCAGTTCCAGGGGAAGTATACCAAAGTCCAATCGTGAAGTAGTGCAAGCCGCAGCTTGGGATTTCAACCCGGATTTGAATCCGCATATTTTCTAAACCGGCATGACAAGACCGACGGGACGTGAAGCACGTGCAAGCGGAATAAAAGCTCACTTACGACGATAACTGTTCGCTTTTTCCCTTTTTTTTCCTGCATCATGAATAAATACACGGGAACGCGGGGTAGGAAGTCTGCGTTATTCTAGCTCTTGATCGGTGTTGCCTTAATGGCAGCCTTGCCGTTCTTCTTGTACACGCTGAACCGAACGTCTTTGCAACCGATACGTTTAATCAGTCCATCCCGGTTTTTTTGCAGTTTTGCGGCGAATTTTTCAAAACGTAGTTTTTCCGTGGACTCGCCGCATTCAACCCTCAAGCTCTTGTAGCTTGCAAAAACCTTTCTGAAATGAGACCTGACGGGATTATCCTGCTCTATGGTGGTGTCTGTCTCCACGTCATATCCGGCTGTCGCATCCATCGCCTTTGGAGGGGGAGGAGGAGGCATGGTTTTGTGTTTCGGAATATCTTTCTCGCCTTCGCTGTCATCCCGGTTTTTTTCATCGCGGGCTTGTTCATCAGGTTCATGTTCTTCCCGGTTGTTACCAGAACCCTTAAGTTCACCGGATTCCGTGACATCATTTGTTTGCTCTTTGGGAGGTTGTTCCTGCTCCCCTGTTGTTTCCTTTTCCAGTTGTTCCAACAATTCGTCCGGGTTCGCGCCCTCGGGGAATTCATTTTCCATGGATTCCCATCCATCCCCGGCCAAATCACCCCCCACCGAGGCGGCCAGTTCTTCCAGCTCCTTTTCGACATCCTCATGCCCGGTGCTTTCAGGAACTTCCCCGTTCATTTTGGAAAGTCCCTCGTCTTCGGGTTCTTGCCCGGACTCTTGTTCAATTGATTCATGGACGGGCTCTACTTCTTCATGCTCTTGTTCAGGTTCTTCCGTGTCATTATCCGCTGTTTCTTCCTCTGTTTCTTTTTGTTCCGCATGTCCAGCTTCTTCTTCCCCTTCTCCGCTCTCTGTTTCTGCTTCTTGGTCCGCTGCTTCCCGTGCCATCGTTTCTTCTTCCGGCGGCGATTCTATCGGTTCCTTGTCATCACCGGTGTTTTTAAGGTCAAATCCATTGCTCGATAAGTTATCCTCTTCACGCTCGGGAACCAGTTGTTCCAACAACTCATCATTGGGCGGAATAGGCGTTTCGTTCGGTGCCTCACCTGCACCGGAGAATGCCGGTTGACCCTGTTCGACTTGGTTTGCCGGTTCTGTTGCTTCCAAGTAAGACTTTTGGACCTTCAATTTCTTGTCAACTCCTCCAAGCAAGAGAAGAGCAAGAAAGGCCCCTAGTCCAAGCGCCATCGCGCCCGCGCCGAGTATGTACCTTCCCGCATCCTTTACGACCTGAATTTCGCCGGTCTCCCCCATTTTTCGAAGAACTACAAGCGAAACCCGATTGTTACTACTGCTTGCTTTATCCAAGATAACACCGGCCACTGCACGCCAACCACGGCCCAGCTCCAATACCGGAGTGAACTTGGGCTCTGATGAAGGCTTGCCGGTGAACAAGGACGCGATCTGCGGGCCGACCGATTTTCCGAGAGATGATATCAGTTCTCTTTCTGCCTCGGATGATCCGCCTCTGCCGATTACCCGGTCTTTTTGGACAAAGTACGCATAGATATCACTGCCGAGCATCCTGCTGTACACCTCGGAACGAAGCACAAGGTCCATTGCCTGCACAGCCACCTGCTCGACATTTTCATCCCCCCAAATGGGTACTGCGCCAACCAGGAAGAGGCTTTCGCCCCGGCCTACCAGCCCCACAGATGCATTGCCCTTGAATGCGCTCTTAACAACATTACTGCTTGAAATGGAGTTCAATGAGGCATTTCCGTGTGGGTAGGCGAACAAAATATTATTCTTGCCGCCGATAATTGCTCCGAGGGAGACGTTGAAATTGTCTTGAAGCTTTTCTTCCAGGTCCGCCAACTTCTGCTTCAACACCATGCCCTGCCTGGAAGATCCGGAAGATTTCTCCTTTTTCTTGTTTTCCTCTTTTTTTCCCTGATCTTCCCCGGTCATGTCCTCAAGAAATTCATCCAGAATTTGTGCATCACTGAATTCGACCGATGCCTTGAGGACAGATGCCTCATCCGCCTTCAATTGCATGGTCATGGCCACACCAGCCAACCGCAATGATTCCTTGATCATTGATTCGTGCTGCGCCGCCATAGGAGGCTTCACCAAGAACCAAATCCCTCCGGCCAGGGCAATCACTATTACGGCAACTAGAAGAAAACCTCTGATTCTCGCCATGTCTACACCTGTTTTCTACCCATCATCATCGTCGCATACTATTAGGCATTTGATTATACTGTCAAGCGGGAGGAATTCCGCTTCGGCAGCATACACGGTCAATATTATTGTATTTGTGACTGCTCTTAAGCTTTGAGCGAACAAAACAACAAAATCAGAACATCTAATCGACATTCCAGTTAGTTCAGGAAATGCTCATTGACCTTTTTAATCAGGCTCTTCGTGGTTTTGCATGCAGCCCTGCGCGCTTCGGATATGGCCTTGTCTCTGCTGAATCCCCTGCCGTTGATCCCGGACCGGTCGACCTTGGCAAGAACTGAACCGGTCGACACATCCATTGCCTGCACCAGGATTCTTCCCCTGGCGACAACCAGTCCGGTTTTACCCAAACCATACACATCAGTGCCTGAACTTCCTTCCTTGACCTTTATCAGGACCCTGCCCACCACGAGCAGGTCCAATTTCTTTTTCTTGAACCTGTCCAGGGGAGACCCGTCGCCCTGTAACAGGCTCTCTACTTCTTCACTAGTCAACCTGGGCACCCTGGTGGTTACCCGGTACCCGTCTTGCCTCAGGGCCTCTATCAAGGAGCCTTGAAGTTGGGATTCACCAAGAAGTTTTCCGTCCGCCTCTTGATCGATTATTACAACAGCCGCATTCATTTTTTGTGTGGACAAGGGAAATACGACAACAGGAAAGCCCACCCTTCTCAAAGACGATGCCAGCCTCTTCCTGGTTGCCTCATCAGTGTCCAAGCCCCCAAGCAAAACATCCAGATCCAGCGAGGCCTCGACCGCACAACGTCTTGCGCCTCCCAGAAAATTTACAACTCTTGCCGCAGCCACGCCGTTCTCGTTGGTTTGGATCGAACTTTCAACTTTGCCCTTGCAACTCTTGAAATAGAAATGAATGGGCAGGCCGGCGATTTTCCTGTTCCCCATCCTTGCCTCAAGTTTTAGCGGCTGCTTTACAGGACTGCCTACCTTTGCAACTACAGGACCTGTGAGGGCGTCGAATCTCGTATCCCTTGCCAGGGACATCAGTTCGTCTTCAGTCGCCAGTAAAAATATCTTTTTACCCATCTTCGTATCCACGTCAAAGGGCAAGGCCCAGTATTTCCCGAGAGCGGCCATGGATTGAATCAACAATTTGAGGCCTTCCACGAACCTACCTTGTTTCCTTGATTCGATTGCCCTCTTGAAATAGGCAGTTGCAATTTTTCTCGCTTCATCCCGGGGCTTCCAAAAGACGGCCTTGGACAAGTAGGCATGAGCCCACCATTTTTTTGTGCCGGGGTCCTGCCAGAGATCGTATTTTACACCGGACAGTGTAGTATCCACCATTGTTTCCACGGAATCCTCGTAGTCTTCGCCGTCTAAACCGCCTGTCTCTTTGTACACGCTTTTCGTTTCTCCCTTGATCTTTACCTTGATGGATGCGGCGAGGTTTCTCAGTGCATTGTCTTGCGCTGTCTGGCGTTCGGAAGCCTCGGCTACTCCTTGGAAAGACCTCGAATCTCTTGGAACCGCATCCACCCAGGACGGATGCTTGGCATGAAGTTGTACTTTCCTGTTCGTGGTCCCGGTATTGGCGACACCCGCCGGTTTATCACTCTTTTTTTGCCCGCCCCCGCATCCTGCAATAACGATGCACAACATCAACGTCAAGGGAGAGTATTTTCTCATCCTAATCACTCCTTGAATCTTCGGGATCTTCTTCCGGGTCAATTGACTTCGGACTGTTTTCGTCCGGATTGTTATGGTCCTTTGTATCCGGCTTGTTTTCAATCTGTTCGTGCTTTTCTTTTTCACGCTTTTGAAGAGCCTTCTCCATCATGTCAAGTGCAGCTTCGGCCTTTTTCTCTATTTGATTCGCCGTGTCTTGTTCTATTTTGCCGTCTTTGCTCTCTTTTATCTTTTCTTGCTTTTCAACCTGCATCGCAGCAGCAAGAATACGTTTCTTCACAGATACAAGAGGCATTCTGGCAAGGGCAAAGGCGGCCCCTGTTTTGAAATCCACCCACCTGGCCAGGATGTCCGTACCCGATAGCTTTTCCTGCGTAGCAATACGCACTATCTTGTAGGTATAGTCCTTAACATCCGAGTCCCCGGCTCTGGAATCTTCCATGTCTTCGAAACCGGTAACCTGGGAGCGGATCTGCTTGGCCAACTCTACGAGCGCCCTTTCCTCTGCCTCTGAATAGGATTTCGCAGGATTGAAAGCCATCCTGGCCTGTCCGACGGCAAACAGCATACCGCGAAGCCTTGGCGGATTGTCCACCCACGACGGTCTTTTGCCGATTTTGCATTCCAAGCCAACTGATGCTACCGCCTTGAGTGCTTTAATCTCGGATGCAGATACTGCACTCAACACGTAGAAAACACCGTTTGACATGTCCTGCCATTCCTCGATCAGTTGGGCCTTGTCCTCTACCAACTGTTCTATTTTGGAATCTACCTGCTCTTCCTTGTCCAGTAATAGCTGGCCGTTCTCGGCCAATCCCGAATCTTCGGTCTGCATGTACTCCCTGGCCTTTACAGACACCTTGATCGACCTTGCAAGATTGTGCACGGCATTTTCGAATGCAGCCTGCCTGGTGGCATCTTGTCCTGCCAGGTTCTGAAGAGCATAGCCCAAGGCATATATGGTCCCCTTCTTTTCCGGCAGGCAGAATACCCAGGGTGGCGGAGGTTCGTGGCCGGGCGCTACCCGGGAATACCATTCCTTGATGTATTCCATGCCGTTTGTAACAGCCTTATTATTGCTTCCGGCACACCCCGGTAATACACCGAGCACGACTATTACAAAGAATAATGGAAACGTCCGAGTTGATTCCCTTTGCATATTATCAGTTCCTCCTGGAAGAAGGGCCTCCATGCCCGGGAACATTTCTGCCGGTGACAAGGATATCATACGGCGCTTGGGATTGGCGGAAAAAACAGGGGAGTCAAGGAACAATACCTCCACTCCCCTGATTTGACCTCAACGAAACATGGCAACAACAGAATATCCCAATGTTGGGAACGTTCTTCTACTGCTGCTGGCTGCCTCCACCCGTGCCGAAGGCCTTGTCTATTGCGCTGTCCATTTTTTCAAGGGCTTCATTGGCCTTGTTCTCTATGAACAATGCCTTGGCCTCTGCTGCAGCCCGGGCGGCCTTCTTGGCCTCGGCGACAACAGCGGCTGTATCCAGGCCGACCAATGCATATTCTTCACCTGTGGTGCAGTCTGTCCAGTACTGTATGACCCTGGACCCCCTCAATGTCGCATCCGTCAATTGCCTGCTCACGTCACGGGTGAAATCTATGGCAGTGCTGTGATCGGGCTGCATGTCGTCCTCGGTCTCCTGGAAAAAGCGATCGGTCATTGCCTGCACCTTGGTTCTAAGTATGCGTGCCAGCTCGGTCCTGCCGGCATTGACAGCCTTGTCCCTGGCCCGTCCTTTGCCCCCGTGAGATCTTCCGATTCCAACTGCAGTCAGTCCGCCTTCCATGTTCGGGTTGTCGACCCATGCAGGCTTGGGGCACTTGGCATAAGGATCGGCGGGTTGGTCGGACTTGGTGTTCCCCCCGCATGAAAAGATCAGTGCGGCACTGCCGGTTACCAAAAAAACAGTCAAAGCCAGTTTCTTCATCTCTTCCTCCTTGTTTTGTTTCCAGCTTAAGCCAAAAACCAGTCAACAAACGTTTTGTCCTCCGAAAAACCATCCCTCCGTTGGACTTTGTCTCCAAGGTCCTGTTTTACCTTGGGACGTTTCTTGGATTAAAGTTATTTAATGGATATCAACTCTTGTGTCAATCCTTTCGGCTGCAGGCTGTATCCCGCCGTAATAACTGTTTATTCATAAGCAATCCGAATTTCGGCGATTAAGGCCGGGCCGGCGCATGGAACCATTGAAAGCTCTTTTTGCTGATGATAGTATGCCCCTGGTTCCAAGAATTCGAGATGCTTCAGGAGGAGTGTCATGATCGAACTTCCAAGATTGCAAGGATGTATTACCGCGCTCATCACCCCGATGAAAGAGAAAAAGAGTCACCTGGTTGTGGACTATGACAAATTGACCGACCTGGTGGTCAAACAAATCGAGGCAGGTGTAAGCGGTATTCTCTTTATTGCAACCACGGGGCAATCGGCTACGCTTTCTGTTGAAGAAAAGATCGCCGTTACGGTGGCGGGAACCTCGGCTGCCAGGCAAGCCACAAAAGACATGAAAATAAAGCCTGTACTGGTAGCTGCGGCAGGTTCCAATTCCACGTCTGAAGCCATAAGGTGTACGCGGAACCTGATAGAGTCTGCAAATGTTGACGCAGTGTTGCATGTAACAGGGTATTACAACAATCCACCGCAGGAAGGTTTGATTAAACATTTCGAGGCTGTCGCAGATGCGGGGGGAGAATACGAAGTGCCTGTGATCCTGTACAATGTACCTTCCAGGACCAATAGCGACCTCTCGGTTGACTCTATAATCGCTCTTTCAAAGCATCAATGGATTATTGCCCTCAAAGAGGCATCCGGTGACCTCAAGAAGGTGGAGGCAATCATGAAAGAAACGAACCGGAATGATTTCACTGTTCTTTCCGGGGAAGATCACCAGGTTGCAGACATAATAGGGCTTGGCGGGTCGGGTGTGATATCTGCGTCGGCAAACATGTGGCCCGCCCAGTTCGAACGGCTTGCCAGGCTTGCACTGCAAGGCAGACAGGATGAAGCCAGGGAATTACAGGAAGCTCTTCTACCTTGCGTACACGCGGTATTTTCTGCAAAAAATCCAATTCCACTCGCATGGATGCTCGGCACCAAGGTTAGATTACCACTTGTTGGAGTAGATGAACTCGATTCAAAAGCAAGAGAAAAGGTTTTGTCTGCTGTCGAGCGGGCGCAATCCATTGACTATTTTCCGCATATGGAACAAAGGGAGGAATGAGAATGACAATTGAAACCACACAAGTCCCGGATACCATGACCTCGGAGGATTTTTTTTCCGGTTCTCTTTTATTTCAGGCATTGGATGACCAGGGTCTGGAAGAACTTAAGGCATCTGCTCAACTAGTGTCGGCCGAAGCCGGCGACATGATTATTACGGAAGGAGCCAGGGATGAATTCGTTTATCTCGTAAGAAGCGGAAAGCTCTCTGCATGGACCAGCCGGACAGGCCGGGATGTCAAGCTCGGGGACCTGGAACCGGGTTCGATATTCGGCGAGATTGCGGAGCTTGGACAAATCGCAAGGACTGCTACTGTAAAGGCGGAAACAGAATGCAACCTTACCAGGTTTCCGGGGGAGAGGTTCATGGAGATCCTGGGACGTTATCCAAAGGCAAGGGAAAGCCTGACCAATATCGTTTTGAAAAGGGCTGAAGACAACCTGGATAAGACCCTTTAGACAATATTTTCGGTTTTCTCATTGTTCAGGTGGTGACCGGATAGTCTTTGAAAGCCGTCAGTATCTGTACCTTGCCCGCGTCCATACGAAACTTCCGCCTGCAGCAGGATCTCCGAACTTGGTATAATCCTTCCCAAGCTGCAACAATGCGCCCAGGCCCAAATCGAAGCCATCTCCGAAGTTATAGTTGAATTCCGGATATATCACTGCGGAAAAGCCCTTGTTCGTGAACATGCCGTAATGTTTTCTGACCCTTCCGCCGGCATCCCACCTGTCTTCGTACACACCTGTAAGATCCCAGATACTGAAGAATCTCAGTAAGGCCCTGCCGTCTAGGAACTTGAAGTCCATTCCAAAAACCAGGTAATCCGCCAATCTCGGTCGAAGTATCTCCACAGCATACTTTGAATAATTACACTTGGACAGGCCCATCCTATCCGCTACCATACACGTGAACATCTCGTCCTCGTCGCCCTGGGTGTAAGCCTTTTGTACTGTCCAGCCCTGGTGGAAGAAATCCCCTGCTCCGAACTCGTCCACCAGGCCATGGACCCATATGGTATTCAACATCACGTGAGTTCCAAGTGAGTAATCTATCCCAAGACTCCACTTCAAAAACGGGGTCGAATCGATGACGGTTGGTCGCCTGCCCGTTTCATAGTCATACTCTCCTTGAGGTTGCTTGAGACCACCCAGGGATATCTCGTCTTGCATGATCCTCATTTCCGCCCGCCTGGGCAGGTACACTCCGAGTTCGAGCCTGTACCCTATGGGATAAATCTCCGGGTCAATCCAGTCCAGGGGTATCTCGCCCGCCATGTTGAAACCGATCACCTCCATCCTTGGATACTGGAGCTTGACATCCGTGCTAAGCACGCCCTTGATACAGCCGGCACACCCGGGGTCATCCGGATTGTCCGTACACTTCGAGGCCATGCCGGCCGGACACTCGACCCTGTTGGTCTGGACAGTATAGTTTTCCATTGCCTGGGGCCTGTCAGATCTTCCGTAATAGTAGCTCAATGCCATGTCCTGACCCAACAGGGTCCCAGCCAGTCTGACCGCTGCCTGCATGTTGTCGAAATCCGTGCCCGGAAGAGATGGTTTCACAACGTTTACTACAGTAGGATATCGAAACCGGCTTTTTGCCACTTCCTCTTCAACCAGCATCCTGTAACGCAACGGCGCTTCCATTAAAGGCATCCGATCCACCTGTGCCAAACCGAGCGCGGCGGACCTGGGCAAAAGCGCGGGTTTGAACACAGGCACGAGAACCCCGGATATGCTCCACTGTTCGGCTATTCCCGGAATATCCAGGCCCGTGGGTAAGGCATAATCCAGCCTTGCCATAACATTTGCCTGTTCATCTCCGAACAGCAACACGTCCTCGAGGTCATTGGCATTTATCGTGTTGGTAGGATTGAACTGGTCACCCACGCCCCACAATACGAGCTGTTGGCCCACTCTCAAATCCAAGCCCTCGAAAAGAAAGTCATCGACCTCCAGGTAAGCCGCATGGGCCTCGAACCTATAAGGATCCAATTTTTGCTTGAGCGAGAGATCTCCCATTTCCTGTAGTGAATCCGGGTGCCCGTACAGCACGAAATCCAAGTCGAATACTGCTGCGACCCTGCCCATCGATGCTTGGCCGTTGAAGTTGAGAATATTCTCGTTACGCCTGATTCCAAGCGGCACCTTGAGCTTGTTGTAGAATTCACCGACTTCCTTGTCCACTACCTGGAACCTCAAGTCCGACTGCACCTTGCCTCCGAACTTGAACGACAAACCGCCCGAATCATCATTGCTGTAATCATTTCCCGAGTCATCTTCATCCTGTGCTGTAACGGCTGAACTGCCGATCAAGGCCAAGGAAAGAACACACAAGGAAAAAACAGGAACCATCACGTTTTTTTTCAAAGACATTGGCAAATCAATCCTAAGCAAATCAAACTCCCTATCTTTTCATCTTCTTCGTTGCAGGGAACGCACGGTGAAATAACTGTCTTTTATACCGGTATTCAGTTTCCACTTCCTTCTCTTCAAGTAGGTTACGACATCATTTCTGCGGTGGTCGACCATCTTCATCACCTTGGGATTGCATATATTGCCCTTGCATTCGAAATCCGTGCGTGTCTCGGTCTTGATTATCTTTCCATCATCGTTGAAGTATTCTATCTTCACTGGCTGGTACATCTTCTTGTCCAGCGTAATTTGCAGCTTTGGATAGGGGAAATCCTTTTCCTTGCCCTTCCTGCGGGTCATCTCCAGGGTCCATGTGTCCTTGTCATCGGATATGAGCTTGGGCTCCATGTAATCACCATAGGTCACTATAGCCATGTCTTCCTGGCTGTAGGCAGACCCCATGAAACCCTGGTCACGGACATGGCTGGCCACCCTCCGCACCTTCCTGTAAGCAGGCAGGTAGATGTACATCTGCGTTGTTGACAGAACCAGGAATTTCATACCCTTCACATCACCCGGTTCGAGAAAGTTGAGCCTCCGCTTATTGCGGCCCTTAATTGTAACCTGGAAAATGAGGGATCTTTCTTCTTGTCCGGGCTTTTGTATTACCATGTCATACTCGAAGAACTGGTCCTTGGCCCTTGTCATTGCCTGGTCCATCTTTTTGGCTATCTCTTTTGCATTGTTCTCTGCAAGTACGGGGCTGAAATACAATGCGAACCCTGCCAATATAAATCCGAACACTATTCTGGACAGCATTCGGGAAGTAATATTACGTTTCAATCCGAGTCCCATCTTCAACCTCCAGGATCGAGCAAGAACAGCAATATCAATGTTATTCCAGCAAGGCAACAATTTCGTTTCTCCATGTTTCAAAGCCAACCTCCATATTGCCCATTGCGGGCGCGGGCATGATAAAGCGAAAAACATACCAAATTCAGGTCCATGGTCTTTTTACACAACACTTTGTAATTATAAATTATTTTACAATGCCGATCGCCCCGCCTTTGCCCATCCGTGTGCGGATATGCACATGGCGAGCGATTTCGAACGGTTTGAATTACCGGACGTCTAACTTGGTCTTTTACAGGGAAAGAATATGGAAAAGAGTAAATAAACTGGCACTTTTTAAAGGAATTTGATTGGCCGGGAAAATTTTCTTAACCTGTATAAACGGGATAACCTAATATGAAGACATCGGCTTTAACCTGCGACTTCTTCCACGACATCAAGACAGGTTTCCACAGGCTTGCCGGGTTCAGGCACTATCCATTCCCCTTTGCAAGGCATGGGGCCGATTATATCGGCCACTTCCATGCACAGCCATATGCCCCTGGACTGGGAGATCACTCCTGACTTATCTCCTCCGCCCACCTGGAAGGCAAGAACAACAGGAACCCCGTCCTTGCCAATGCCGATTGCATAGGGGCAGAATACCCTGAAGTAGTTCTTGTAGTAGGCCTCGATCCTGTTTTTTTTCCTAATCGCATCCTGTAGAGTGGAATAACTTGTCTGAAAAGACATATCAGTCACCTATTTGCATAGACATAGTACCTGTAACCTATTTAGTCGAATCAAACACACCACAAATCAATAAAATTCATTTAACCCCGATATACAGTAGCTGCTGTATTGTCAAGCACTTTCAACCTTGGCGATATCATATTCCGAAGGTTTTGTAACCTGTTTGGTATTTTGACCAATAGTTAGTCATTTTTCGCCTAAAATAATCATTATTGACCAACCATTATCCATAACACCAACAAGCCGGTTTCAAATCAAACCATACTTTTTTACTCTTCTCCTGAATGTCGAGTAAGACATCCCCACCAATTGTGCCGCTTTTTTCTGGTTCCACCTGGTTCTTTCAAGAGCCGCCAGTATTGCCGAGCGTTCCAGATCTTGTCTGTATTTTTTCTTCTTACCCGGTTTTTCCTTTGTAACTCCCTTGTCTGCAAGTTCCGAGAACCATGTCACCAGTTGCTTCATTCTATCGAAAACATCGAGTTTTTCGATAAAATCGGCAGCTCCCATGCGAAATGCATCTACAGCCATTTCCATCTTCGCCTTGCCGGAATATATTATCACCGGCATGTCGGGCTTTTTGCTCTTTAACAGGCCGAGCAAGAATATCCCGTCATTTTCAGGCATTACTGCATCAACTAAAGCAAAATCGTATCTCCTTGTGCGTACGTACTTCATGGCCTCCTGTGCTGAAGTCGCCCTTGTAACTTCACACCCCAAGGTCTTCAGACTTTCTCCGATAACCAGGCAAACCTGTGGATCATCATCCACTACAAGTACGTTTAAAAGCCTGTTCAATGTTTTAGTTGCCTCTGGCATTTTTGTTCTATGTCGTATCCGTAATCCATGTCGAACCAACAGGTGAAGTTATTATGTTCACCGTATCATCCCTAAAACCAGCAGATTGTCACAAGCACTGAATTTTGGAGATTATGTACAATCAGTCTCAACATTGTCAAGAAAACAAATTCCTGCCCGTTCTATAGACGCGTGGACCATGGAATCATCAATGGCTGCGCATGGCTTTTTTGGTAGCCTCGGCCTTGTTTCGTTGAAGAAGCACGGAAATTATTCCGTCCAAGACCTGGTTGTGTTAAGCTTGGAATTATTTTTTGGAGGTGTTTGGATGTCTGCGCTCAACCATTCCAAGAAAACCGGACGTCTTGGAATTCTTCCTGTTTTCACGTCCATCTTCTTACTTTTATCATTTACCGTATCACTCTCATCGAGAGCCGAGACAACAATGCAAAAGGCGAACAGGCAAAGGATTTCCAATGCATTCAAATCTCTTCCGGGGGCATCTGCCGATCAAATCAGGAAACTGACGGATGCCGTAGTACGACGTTTCGGTGACAAGCTCATAGAGAAGGCATATCTTCCTTCGGTAGTCTCTCTCGCAAATGCAGGCATATTCGAGCAAGTACCTTCGGCCAGGATAGCCGACACGGTATACAAGGCGATATCAGCCATAAAGAGAGGTGCGCCCATTGGCATGACCGTTGAGCTTGCCCAAACTTGTTTTGCCCGAAACATGACAGAAGGGCAATTGCTTGGAGCTGCCATGGAACTTCGTAATTTCTCGACAACTCGAATACCGAAGAGGGTGTACACAGACATGGTGGTTCAATGGCTGCGGGCCGACCTTGGTCCCAATGCAATGCACGCAGCCATGCGTACCATACAGGATGGTTTCAGAAAGGGAGTCGATCCCGGGATGGTGGGCCTGATCCTCCTGGATCGCCTCCTCGCTTCAATGGGATATCCCAGGCCGGGAAAGGTGAACGACCTGCCCAAAAAGAAGGCAAGGCGTGTGTGTGAGAACGAAATGAAGAAGATGGCTTACGCAGGGAAAAGGACTAAAGAGCTTCAAAGAAGAAGGGCCATTTTCAAGGCAATGAAACAGGGCATAAAAAACGGTGTTCCATCACAGCTCGGCCAGGAAGTATTCCTGGCAGCCCTGCGGAAAAAGTGGGCACCCAAAGCTGCAGAGAAGGTATTCCAATCACTTGTGTCAGCAGCCAGGCAAAGGCGGATACTGGAGCCGTTGGCAGACACCCTCACTAAAGGGCTTGGAACCAAAGCAAATGAAAAACAGGCTGAAAGACAAGTGGAGAAAACCCGTAGAGCAGAAAAGAAAAAATCAGGGAATAGGTCCGCGGAAAAGGCCCCCAAGGCGCCAAGTAAACACAAAACCGGGTTCTCGATTGACAGGACGCAGATGGAAAAATCCATCAATTCCTTCCTCGGAACGCCCTACCTTTGGGGAGGCAACACCAGGAGAGGAACCGACTGCTCCGGTTTCACATCGAGCGTGTACAGAGAGCAGGGCATCACTATCCCAAGGGTTGCAAGGGATCAGGAAAAATTTGCAAAGCATGTACCCCAAAGCAAGGCCGTGTTCGGAGATCTGGTATTCTTCAACAAGCTTGGCGGAAATAGAGTCACCCACGTGGGCATCTATCTGGGCAACGGCAAGATGGCCCACGCAAGCTGCAGCAAGGGGGTGACCATAGCACCCCTGAATCGCAGATATTACCAGGCCAGGTTTCATTCCATGGGTGACATAGTCAGGGCCTTGCATTAAAACACGGCCTTGAAAAGGAGTTCAACGTGCAGGGCCGGATATTAAAGTATTTCTTGTATTCATTGGTTGCCCTTTTAAGCGCAAGGGTGGGTCAAGCCCAAACCGCTGCGATACAGGTCAAGGTTTCCAAGAATAGGTCGTCCGAAAATGTCGAAAAGGCCGTATTCGGGATCGGAGAACTGACCGGCAATCCAATTGCGATTTCACGCGCAGACCTGGATGGAGACGGCAGGGATGAACTCCTCGTATTATTGGACGATCTTTTACTTGCATACAAGGTGCACAGGCACTCTCTTTCCATCTATGCCAGGCTCGGTTTGGAGCATTTTCCAAGATCCGCCACAAGGGTTAGAAAACCTGTAGGCAGCCTTGCTGCTATGTACATGGACCTTGATAAAAGAGAGGAAATAGCATTCAACACAGGCTCGATTGCACAGGGAGCCATTATTTATTGGTCCGGGCTTCGCTTCATAAGACTTGACACGTTGTCAGGCATGCCGCTTGCCATGGGACGGCGTAACGACGGCAAATTCATGTTACTGGGCAAGCTGGCGCCCGGAACATCTTTGTACGCATCCATATGCATCAAGCGATTACAGATGGACCAATGCGATGAACAGATGATTGGACAACAGAGCCTTGCCGTAACCGCTACCCGCGACCTGGAGTACATTTCCGCCTTGCACCAGGATGGAACCGTACATACATGGGGAACAGACGGTGTAGAGTTACCTGTCGTGAAAAACTGCGGCGAGGCCCTGGCAGTAACAGAGCTGGAAGGCAAGGGTTTGCCTGAACTCGTGGTCTCGGCACCCGTGCTCCCACCCGGGCCGGACCGGGTCAAGGTAATGAATCTCGAAGGAGAAGGGGCTCCGACACCGCTCTGGATCTCAAGACCCATCCCTGGTGTTGTCCGGGCCATTACCACGGGCGGTTTCGAATCAGCCGCTTCGAATGAAATTATTATAGCCTACACGGATGAAAAAAGCGAAAGCGGTAAAACAAAGCTGATGGAGGTGGAATGGTGAGAAGTACGGCCGTTCTGCTGGGTATGCTGCTTGTTTTCAGCGAAATGCCGGCAACGCATGCAGCTATTTCAGCCCGGTACGGCGGTGTTCTCAAAGTGGCGCTGCCTGGAATTCCTTTTTACATGGATCCTGCCCATATCATGACGCTCTCCGACCGAATTGCCGTATCACTGATGTTCGAGACGTTGTTCTCGATTGGTCCTGACAATGAGCCGAGACCGTCCCTGGTGTATGACTACAGCGTTTCGGACGACCAAATGGAATATACCTTCCATTTAAAGCCGTTTCTCGAATTCCAAGATAGCGGAAGGTTGACGGCCGATGATGTAATCTACACCTTCAAAAGACTGCTATCTCCAAAGAGGCCGTCAGAATATGCCTGGTTGCTTTTTTCGATCAAGGGCGCCAAGGCATACAATGAAAAAAAGGCGGCATCAATCGAAGGCCTTCAGAAAATAAATGATATTACTTTCAAAGTAGTACTTTCAAAACCCGATAATTCTTTCCTGAAAAAGCTTGCAGCTCTACCAACGGCAATAGTTCCATTCGGTATCGATTACAGGCGCAGCGCATTCGGACGCAGGCCCCTCGGATGCGGCCCCTTTGAATTTGCCGGTTTTCTCGAACAAGGAGGTGTGGCATTGAGGGCCTGGACAGGGCATTTCAAGGGAAGGCCTTTTCTTGACAGGGTTGAATTAGTGCCTCCGGGAAAAAAACCTGTCGATATTTCTCTGGATCATTCCGCCCGGGTTCTGCCCCGAACCAGCATAATCGAATCAAAGCCATGGCGGCTCGTTATACTCGAACCCGGTGACAGGCTTGACCTTTCCAAGCCCGGGCTGCGGCAGGCTATGTTCTCATTGTTGGAAAGGAGATCCCTGGCTGAAAGATTCGGCAGGGGAAGAACAAGGGCTGTTATGGGACTCGATCCTTTCAAAGATTCACGTATTTTTAATCCCATGACTTCTACTGCTGCTGCTGCACGGATCATTGCAGCCGAAGTGCCGTCTAAAATAGTGATTCTGGCCAGGAAGAATCCAACCGAAAGAACCGGATTGGCACAGGCGATTGCAAGAGCTATGGAAAGGGCGGGCTTGCATGTCGAAGTAGATTCCGAGGATCCGCTTGGCTTTATCAGAGTACTGAACTTGAAGCTTTTCGACTTCATGATTAAAAGCGTGGATCCGTTCATTCAGGACCCTGTGTTAGAACAAGAACAACTGGCCGGTGATTACAGGGCCCGGTCCATCGAAGAGTTAACATCGTCCCTGTCCTTCTTTCCGCTCTTCTATGAATCCACCTCCATTGAATTCAGCCAAAGGCTCATGGGCCTGCACATGAGGCAAGACGGTACATTGAACCTTGAAGATGTCTGGATTGCGCCGGATATTCAGGACAAAAAGGCCGATGGGGAAAAATAATTAAATAACCAATATTCCACACCTTCCTGAAGGAGTTCTGGGGAATTTCCGAGAGCCTTATCGAAGCCCATCAGGCGCAAGCTGATGAGTCCATGCCGGGGAGCCGGAGTAGTTGCTTCTGCTACGGCAGGCACCCGCCATCGGCGGCACAGACATGCTGGTGAAGATAATAGCCGTCGGGCAGCGTCCCAAAGATCTGATCCAGTACCACGAAACCAGGCTCCAACTCCTCGTGCCCGGTCACCTCCCGCATGTAGGTTCAGCATGGCACCACCGGACACGAGACCGGCACCGACCTTGAGCAGGCCAAGCATGACCATGTTTACGCCAGTACGGGCACCGGAAAAGCAACGTGCAGTCGCGACCTGTGCAAGCTATCAGCGCAGTCCGTACAATGCCTCGGCACCTTCCTTCGAGTAACCAACATTGAACTCGGCTTCCACGAGTTTCATCTCCAAGCCGGTTTCATGGTTACGCAGCATGCAGTCGTACAAACGGCCTTCCCATGTCGGGGAATCCGGCACAGGCAGGTGATCATTCACCAGCTTGCCCTCTGACACGGTGTAGAAGAAGGTCTCCCCTTTCTTGCCGCGGTATGATGCAACCAGTTCCACCGGGTTTAGGGTGCCTGGGCTGTTTTCCGCGAGATCGAATTCCCCCAGAGCAAGCCCTTTAGGGGCGTATAGCTTGATGATCAGGTCGAATCCATTGGGATAGCCCGTGGTGTGTCCGTTGATGTGGCCTGTGGTTGCGAGGTTGTACAAGTCTGTATCGAGCTTGAGCTTCTTGCCATCCACCTGCTCGGTTCCGGAAATCCATCCCTGGGAGCCCTTGGAGCAGCCAAGACAAGCAGACCAGAAGACGATGGTTACAGCCAGCAGTAGACCCGGCCCGCTACAGAGGCGTAAAGATATTCCCTTCCTGACACACTCCCCTCCGGCCGTTCGGCCGGGGCCGATTTTCCTTTGTTCATCGGCGATTATTCCAGTCGATTCCAAAACGTACGTCTATTTAACTGGTCTTTCCATTCCTGTCAACTTACTGGACATCCGAGTGTGGTAGCCGAATTAAAATGTCAGTAGAAAGGGGATTCGTCCCATACGGATTCAGGCTGTTCGCAACAATTCGGGCGTTGCCCCTGGCTGACATATTACGCCCCTTCAGGGCTTGATTGGTGGCAAGCATTCAAAGCATCCGGCCATACATCCCGCATCATAGGGACATCGTCCTTAA
>JAADFL010000120.1 GCA_013152945.1 Deltaproteobacteria bacterium
TTTGCATGACAGGCTTGCACGCGTCCTGCCATAGATACTTGTAATTACAAAAAAATCAGGCAGGAAGAAAATCAACGTGGGTGGGGACGGGACGGGGCGCGGGGATCAGGGGGGAAGGGATGTGGATGTGGGTATGTGAAAAAAACTTCACAGGGATCATGTCTTTCTTGACCGCTGGCTCTTTGACTGCTAATTGCCTGTTCATGCTTGAAGCAATCATTATTGCAGCCTGCCTGCTCTTGATTTTCTGGGCCAGAACTCTAATCAAGGCCAGGCAGATCATGTACGGCGACTTCGTGTTGGGGCGGGAGTGGGCCGATAAACAAGATGGGGAACTTGATCCGGTCAGCGTAATCGTGCCGGCACGGAATGAGGAAGACAATATCAGGGGATGTGTATCCTCCTTGTTGTCCCTGGACTATCCGGAGCTCGAGGTCGTAGTCGTAAATGACAGGTCCGAAGACGACACGCTCCGGATTTTGCGAGAGCTGTCAAAAAGCGACGACCGACTCAAGATTGTGGAAGGCTCTGAACTTCCCGAAGGGTGGTGTGGAAAGACTCATGCCCTGCACCAGGGAATAATGAGAGCCGGTTATGATTGGTTTCTCATGACCGATGCAGACACCGAGCACAAGCCCTGGTCATTGAAAGCTGCAATGGCCATGGCGAGAAAACAGAATCTCCAGGCCCTTTCCTTGTATCCCAGGCTCGATTGCAGATCTTTCTGGGAAAAGCTCCTCCAGCCGTCTGTTGCCGCATTGATAGAAAACTTTGTTCCCTTGTCCAGGGTCAACGAACCATCTGATCCCCTGGCATGGGCCAATGGGCAATACATGCTAATGAGCAGAAAATCCCTGGATGCTACCGGCGGGTGGCAAGGTGTCAGGAGCAAGATCCTGGAAGATGTCGCCATGGCGGACGCGATCAAGAGAAAAGGCATACCCTACAAATTATTACTCGCGGATCGCCTTTTTACCACGAGAATGTATTCCAACCTCTCAGAGATAGTCCGTGGATGGAGCAAGAATGTCTTTTTAGCTATGGGCAAACATATCTCTGCGGCAATCATGGTCATCTTGTTCACCATTATCGTCACCTGGGTGCCTTTACTCGGGTTGCTCTCCGGTATTGTCCTGGCCCCTGGTGGTGACCATCCGGTATTGAGTCTTCTGGCGTTCGGGCAGTATTTTTTCGTATTGGGCGTTCAGGCATATGTTCGTTCAAAAATAAAACTTTATCCCGTCTATTCCCTGCTCGCTCCGGTAGGCGCGCTCATTGTATCGTTTATCGTGGCGCTATCCGCTTACAATCACCTTGTTAAGAAGGAAATCTTGTGGAAGGGGCGAAGGATGCGGGATTCATAGCGGTATGGGGGGACGGCCCTGCCTGGCAAGCTGTCCAAGGAAACAGGGGTTGACACTCATTGAGCCTCTTTCTATGTTTGGAGACCGATGAACAAAGGAGAACGCATGGGAAAACTTCGCCCTCCTTCGTGTGAAGATATTCGAGTCAATGTGCAGATCGACAAAGCCGGGGGACCGCCCTGGATAAGGATTTTTCTTCACAGGTACGAAGGTGACAAGAAGGGTGAGTTCATGGGACACTGCGACATCAACGACTTGCCTGGTGGCGACATTCTGGCCGGGAGGATAGGCAGGCTCGTGGTTGAAAGTTCGCCATTCTTGAGGTCTTGGCTCAAGGAACAAAACTCTTGACACATAAAAAAGGCAAAGTAGCATCTTTGTCCGGTTGCGGGCGTAGCTCAGTCGGTAGAGTACAAGCTTCCCAAGCTTGGTGTCGCGGGTTCGAGCCCCGTCGCCCGCTCCACTAGGATTTAGATGCCAATGACTTGCTTTGGAAAATACTTTGAGGTTTGGAGACCGTGATGCTGATAAAATGGGATCCGAGCAAAGTTGAAGAAGGTATCTCCGGCACCTTTTCGAGAACTATCAACGATGCTGACCTGGTCCTGCACGCAGGCATTACCGGTGACACAAATCCCCTGTACCTGGATGAGGAACATGCAAGATCGAGGAAATTCGGACACAGATTCGCGCCGCCGGCCCTGGTAATAGGCATCATGCACGCTGCATACTCGGCAAAGATAGCCTCCTTGCAGGATGGAGTGGTGACAGAGGCTGAATACAGGTTTTTCGCACCCTTGAGGGTGGGCGATACCGGCACGGCAAGAGCGACCGTATCCAGAGTGAATACCATCGAAAAGAAGGTCACGGTCCAATTGACATGCACCAACCAGTTGGGAGGCAAAATTGCGGAAGGTCATGTGGTCCTCCTGCCTGCGCCTCCACTTGCGGACAGGAAATCCGAATGACCATAGTCCTAAACATCCTGTTCACATTGCTGACGGTCACGGTATTCGTCATGATGTGTAAAAAACAGGATGATAAGGGTGCAAGGTTCGATGTTCGAGATATCCCTCCCGCCGGAGAGTATTTCAATTTCCAGATGGCGCTTTTCTGGTGGGTTGCCGCCGCAGCGGCTGTGACCAGGATGTTGACTTACCATTACCAGTCCTTGGGCTTGTCCTACATGGTCATTTTCTTGTTTTTACTTGGAATTACGATCCACCTGACCCAACATGAGCGTGCAAAAAAGGACAAGGCGGGCAAGGCAATGAAGCCTGTAATAAACAAGTTTGTCTCTGCGGCATACTTACTGGGAGCTGGATGGTGGTACTCTATCTCCCTTCATAGCGGAAATACCTCCCCAGCGTCGGTCGCCGCAATGATTACACTCTCCATGCCGGTTTTTGGCGCCCTCATGTTTTTCGCGGTCACCGGGTTGAAACTTTCCAAGGCCTCGCCCAGGCCGTGGGGAATCCTTGCGCTCGTTCTTACTCTGGTTTCAATCGTAAGAGTGCTTGCCGAATGACATCGATAAAACTGGTAAAAGGTGCGAATTCAGCTAGCCCGGCCGAGCGACTGGCCAGTCTGCTCGACACAGCGGATCCCAAGCTGTCCGTCCAGGCTCTCTCTTTGCTGGATTTTGCCCATCTTGCACTGGCCTTGGGACCTGAATCATCGAGCGAACTCCTGATCCTGGCCTCGCAAAAACAGTTCAAGACCCTGTTGGACATAGATGCATGGGACAGGGACAGGGTGAACCTGAAACGGGTACACAAATGGATCGACGCCATGTCCCAGGCCGACAACATGGGAATGGCCAAGGGCTTCCTGTCACTTGATCCCGAGCTTGCGGGATTCATTCTGCTCAAGGAAATCAAGTTATATGTCGAAGGCGAAGACCAGGATCCGGGAGAGGGCCACGTACTTCACCCAACTCCCGATCCCAGGGTGTTCGTTGAAATCATGCTCGATGGAGAAGAGCATGAAAGAGTATTGAAAATGTTGGACGAAATTTATTCGTTGAATCCCGCGGCTGCTGTAAGAACATTGCTTTCGATTAGGGCGGCATTGCCTTCAGAGTTGGAAGAGCAGGCTCTCCAATGGCGCTGCGCCAGAATGGAAGATCTCGGTTTTCCTCCAATGGAAGAGGCCCTGGACGTGTACGCAAAGCCAGGAAGTGACCATGTAGCTCATTATGATCCTGTTGAAGGATCCGATTTATCTTATCTTCCTGGCTTTTATGCAGACAGATTATCGCCCGATGAACTGATAAGCAGGGCGCTGGACGGCATGGACGGCAGGCAATCCACTGCAATTACGCAGCAATTGGTATCATTATTCAATCGCATCCTGACAGCGGACCGGATCAAGCTTTCAGATCAGAGGAGCACCCTTAAAAAAATCGCCACGGCGCTTGACACCATTACGTTGGGCTTGGAAGTGCTGGGTGCACGCGATGGAGAAACAGCTTCCCGAATTCTCCTGGATCAGGGAGTTAAGGAGGTTTTCAGGTTCGGATACAGGCAAGGTGCGGAACTGGCCGAACGTGCCAGGCGGCTGAAGAGAATAGGCCTGCTCGGCGGCACTGAACCTGGAGAGCTCCATGAAAGCCCTGTTCCACAGGTTATGTCCGCCCTGCTCTCTTCAAGGCCGAAATTCTCGAGGCGTCTCGATGAACCGGCTGTGACCGGCATTCGGCCTTTCAAGACCCTTTATGATGTGGAAAGGACAAAGCAGATCCTCGATCAGGCTGAAGCAGCGGCATTGTTGGTACACAGGGTGATAGGTTTTTCAGGAAAGGCCATAAGGAGCATGGCCGAAGAGACCGGAAAGGCGCCATCCCTGGCAAACGCATTTCGAACAGCCTTTGTAAGAAGGGCAATCGGCTTTGAAACCTTTGATCTCGAAATCTTGGAAGTGTCCCAGGTCAACGAGTTTCGAAAGGCCTGCATTTCCATGGAGTCGGGCCGGCCGGAAATGAATCAAAAAACTGCGGCCTGGATGGAATCGAGTCTGGATTCACTGAAGATGCCTCTTCCGGAAGAACTCCAGGAGCATGTATCAAGGCTGGCAGGAAAATGGATAACCGACCTATTGGAGGAACTCGGCTCCATACCCAATAACATGGAACTGGATCCAAGGTATATCGGCCTGCTTTTCGTAGCGTGAAGTCGGTTTTTTGTGCGCCTTTATTTGACCATCGAGGTATTAGTCTATTAACATCAAAATGTGATATTTGCTGTTTTTGGAAAGCAGGAGGATGTGGTGAAATGAAAAGATGCCCCCGTTTACTGAAGGCATTGTTGTTATTGTCGATAACGATACCATTTACATCGACTGTTGCAGGGCAGGATAAAGGCGGAGAACAGCCTACATTGGCAATTCTCGGAATAAAGGCCCTAGGTGTAGACAAATCAACCCAACGTATCCTGGTCAGACAACTAAATGCAGAAATAGGAAAGCTGGGAAAATTTCGTGTGGTGCCGTACAGGGAATATCGTTCCAAGCTGGAGATGACAAACGAGAGGGTCTTGGCTGTTTGCGGCGTCAAAGTCGCCTGTTACGTAAACGCCGGTCGAATGATGGGTGTGAACAAACTGGTAATCGGCATCATCAGCCGTCTCGGGAAATCGAGGACCATCAACCTCAAGCTTATAGATATAGGGGACGGGGTTCTTGAGAATGATGTTTCCGAGACTGTAATCGGCAAATCCGAAAAGTTGATCACTGCTATTACCCAACTGGCGAGAACTCTGATAGAGTTTGTTGACGAGCTGAAGATCAGCATAGAAAACGTGAATGACGCAGTCGTTACCATTGATGGCAAGGAAGTCGGCAAAGGCGCCGATGTAATGGTTAAAAATACGCGGGTCGGCAAGCACTCGCTTCAAGTCACAAGGCCAGGGTACAGTGCTCATACCCAATTCTTTTCCATCTCCTTTGGAGACAGGAAAAAAATAACCGTGGCCCTCAAACCCGTGGACGGTTTCTTGTCCATAGTTTCAAATGCACCGGATGCAACGATTTTGGTGGATGGCAACAAAATGGGCACTGCTCCGATGAAGGAGTTGATAGTTTCTCCCGGAAGGCACACAATCAGACTGGAACACAGGTATTTCACCGCCTCTGAAAAAGTAGTCGATATCAAGGCCGGAACCCATCAAAGACTGACCTTCAATCTCAAGAAATTAAAGGGCAGCCTGGAAGTGACCAGCGTTCCTGACGGCGCATCCGTAACCATTAAAGGTGAAGGACTGGGGGAAACGCCGCTGAACAAAGAGATCGAGGCGGGGCGATATAAGATCGGACTTGCCAAGGATGGTTTTGAACCACAGGAAAAAGAGATCGAGGTCCTCCCGGAAGGTGTCAACAGGTTTGAATTCAAGCTTACTCCCCTGGGTACCGCAAAACAGGGGGAAGAAGAAATAAACGCCAGGCCGGAAATACCTGAAAAGGCTATGCCCGAGGCGCCAAAAGAGCCTGGGAAACAGCCTTCCTTGAAAACGGCGTGGTACGAGAAATGGTGGGTTTGGACAGCGGCGGCTGCAACAGTAGCCGTCGTTGCGGTGGCGGTGGCAGTACCCCTTTCAATGCAAGAGGGTGGAACCAACCTGCCGTCGTTCGACACCAAGGTCAAGTTGCCTTGATTTACTTGAAATCAGATAGTTCCAAGAGGTGTGACATGAAATATCATGCAATACTCGTTGTTACATTGTCGGCATTCTCTCTCGCAGGTCCCATAACAGGTTGCAGTAGTGAAAAAAAAGAAACCGCGATTATGCTGAACGTCAAGGCCAAGATGGCGGTTCCTTCCGAACTTGACCTGGTTGAATTGGAAGTCTACGACGGCCGTACAGGAGATTTGCTGGGATCGCAACAAAGGACCCCAAAATCGTCGGAAGCCACCAACGACTATAGGCGTATTTGGAGTGTTGCAATAGTGGCCGGTTCGCCTGAAAAGTATCCCGAGGGAGTGGATATCTTTGTAAAAGGAAGCCATGGCGGACAAGAGGTTTCTTCTGCAGGAGCGAGAAAGACATTCCTAATCGGAGGAATCGTTTACCAAACCATAAACCTTGTTGCAGGCAACTCGGCACCGCATATAGTTTCCACCACGCCTAAACCCGGTGAGACAGGAGTAGACCTCATGGTCGTCCCTACCGCTGTTTTCAACGCACCAATGGCCCAGGGGGGCAGCGGCATAGCCGAAGCATTCGTCCTGGAGGATGACAAGGGGTCTGTAGTGCAGGGCAAGGTCAGCCTCTCACAAGACGGCCAGGACCTGGCATTCAAACCGGATAAACCGCTTGAACGAAACACAAAATATCACGCTACGATCAGGGCCGGCAACCTGGACGGCCGGCCGTATTTGGTGCTTGCCAAAGATGGGAAAACCGGCTTGGCTTACTCCTATACATGGAGCTTCGACACCGGGGATACACTGGCGGTCGTCAGCACCACTCCTGCTGACGGTCAACAAGGCGTTCCCACGAACGAGGATGTTACAATTGAATTCGATCGGGACTTGGATTCAGGCTCGATTAATCAAGACACGATAAAGGTTGTAGCCGGTCAGACCGGTGTGAGTGGTTCCGTTGCCTTGCAGGGCACACGAAAGCTTGTGTTTACTCCTGAATCCGGCCTGGTGGAAAATGCCACACATATAGTCACGGTTTCATCATCAATAAAAGCCAAGGACAAAAGCACGTTGAAGGATGATTACGTGTTTTCATTCACTACCAAGGGAGAGGCTCCGAAGATTGCCGGAACCAACCCAGAGGATGGAGACAAGAATGTATCACCGAGCACAAGCATAACAGTCGAATTCACCGAACCCATGGACAAGGTGTCAGTCCAGGATGCCCTGAGCGTAAACGAGGTCGGTGTCGGTGAGGTCCAAGGTGATATTACCTACAAGGAAGACCCTTTCACCATGGAGTTCAGGCCCAAACAGCCTTTGAACGAGGGCTCGCTGGTACAGGTTACCATAAGCAAGGCAGCAAAAGACCTCTCCGGATTGCCCTTGGCAAAAGATTATACCTTCTCGTTCACAGTTGGTACAGGGCCTGCAATCATTTCCACCAAACCCGGACCGGATGAATATGATGTGCCTCTGGACACTGTTATCAAGGCCGCTTTTGACCGGGATATGAATGGAGATACCATCAAGGATACCAGCTTCCAGGTTACCTGTTCGGATAAGCCGGTAGGCGGCTTGGTAACATATTTGCCCCAAACCAGGGAAGCTTCTTTCACACCCGGGGAAGACCTGCCGGAAAATATAGAGTGCACGGCTCTCCTGACCACCGCCGTTCAAGATTCAATGGGAATCCCTTTACTTGCCGACTATTCATGGTCTTTCCACACCAGGATGATTCCTCCCATGGTAATCGAAACCGACCCCCCGAACGGAAGCATGGATGTTCCTCTGTCCACCAGGTCTATTACAGTCAAGTTCAGCGAGAAGCTGGACAAGAGTTCGGTTACCAAATCGGCGATAAGAGTTACCGATCATGGAATGTCCGAATCAGCAACAGCCTCTTTACAGGGCTCGGGTGATGCAGTGACGTTGACTTTCACCAAGGATCTTGCTCCAGGTCGAACATACTTCATTGAGGTGAGTGATGAAATCAAGGATATGCAAGGGGTTCCCCTGGCCACACCTTATATCGGAATTTTTTCCACTGTTGCCAAGCCGGATATACTCTATTTTTCACCCACCCCGTTTACCTCGAACGTTCCCTACAATAAATCAATCGAGGTGGGCTTTGCGAGCCGAATGGACAAGAATTCGTTCCAATTGACCAAGTCACCGGATAGTCCAAAGAGCGTAACAGTTTTGAAAGGTGATGGAACATTGGTGGATGTTTCGATGAACTATTATTCTTCACCGAGAAATTTACACATAGTTATGCCGGGTTCCGGTACCATGGACCGAAAACAAAGGTATACATTTCTCCTCGACGGCAGGTTGATTAGTGATGAAAACGGGGAAAGATCCGATATAGTCCATTCGTTCACCTTTCTAGTGGGAGATCAAAAGGATGACAATGCGCCGCGTCTGCTCGGAAGCGAGCCGAAAAACAATGACACGCAGGTCCCGTTGAGTAAAACCATGTTCCTGTTGTTTTCAGAACCAATCGAGCCCATAACCGCTACTGCACTGAATATTGCACTGCGAAAGCAGGGAGAAACAAGCCAACTGGCACGTACCATCCGATATGTAGGAAACAATGCAGTGATGATTGTACCGAAGTCAACACTGGAACCCGGCACCACCTATCATATCACAGTTGGGAAGGGTGTCCGGGACTTGAGCGGAAATCAACTTGAAAACGCTGCCGACATAAGCTTCAAGACCATTGAGTCCGATCCGACTCCTCCAAACCTTGCCGGAACCTATCCTCCTCCCGGAAGCACTGATTTACCTTCCAATTCGAGCGTAGTGCTTTTCTTCGACAAACCAGTGGTAAAAACTTCAGTGCGAATTTCCGCGGAAGCGGGAGAAACCAAAATCACGGGCAGTGTCAACACTGCTTACTATAATATGATGGTGGTATTCACTCCAGACAGTGATTGGCCTCCAGGCAAGCAGGTGACGCTGTTCGTCGAACCTGGAATCAGGGATGTGGATGGCAACCAATCGACTGACAGGATTACGGCCACGTTTTTCACTTCAAATGGTACGAAAGACACGGTCGCACCGCTCATTTCCATGAGCACGCCGAAGAATGATGACAGGGATATCCCTCCAGGCACATCCATTTCCCTTGTATTCAATAAAGTCCTGGATTTCACTACCCTGCATCTCTTCGACAAGTTCGACATAACTATCAGAAAAGAAAGAACCGGCACGAAAATACCGTGCTATGCCTCTTTTGATTTCGATACGAACAAGTTGGAAATAGTTCCCCAAATTCTCCTGGAAGGAGGAGAGAAGTATATTGTCGAGTTACCAAGCACGGTCAAAGACTTGGCAGGCAATTTGATTACAGTGGGAGATGGAAAAAACCGGATTGCTTTCACTGTCGACGACCAAAAACCCCATGTGATTGAAACCGTGCCTGGAGATATGCAGGACATGGGGCCTGCTGACCCAATACAGGCCAGATTCGATGAAGACATGAAAAGTCATTCCCTGAACCTTTTGAACTTCTTTATTTGGAAAGACGGTGACGACATGTCGAAACTGATTCCGGGTGCTGTAGGTTATTCGCATGACACCATGTTGGCGGTACTTCAGCCTGCAATTCCTCTCGATCCCGGCAATTACAACATAATCCTCAAGAATTCAGTAACAGACCTGGCAGGGAATGCCATAACCGCCAATACAGCTCTGGGTTACGGGTGGAGTGTTACAGTCAAGAGCGGTGGGTTGTGGGTAACCGACATCACTCCGTCCGCAGGATCGGTTCTGGGACCGGATGACATGGACCAGAGCATAAAGGTACGGTTCAACAAGGACTTGAACACCACAACCATTCAAAACAACTTCAAAGTAATAAACGCCAACTCAGTCAAGGTTCCAGGTACCACAACTTACAGTGACAGGGATTATTCCATAGTATTCATCCCTGATTCGGGGTGGGAATACGAACAGACATATAGGGTGTCCATCGGCACCGGCCTAGAGGCTTCAGACGGGGACAAGCTGGATGTTTCCTTTAATTCATCGTTCAAGACAGTAAAGATATTGTTCCAGGATGACATGGAGGGTGACACGAACGATTGGAGTCAATCCGGCAGGCGTACGGATCTGAATACCTGGAAGATAAAAGAAGATGACCTTGGAGGAGGAAACGGTGATAATAACAACGTATGGGCTGTCGAGCCTAATACCCTGGGAGGAAACGATTATATCAGGCCCTGCCTTCCGAGTGGAGCGCCGGACGAGAGCATATCGCTGTACTCTCCTTCTTTCCAGGTGCCTCTGGAAATCAATACCGTGTTCCTGCGTTTCGATCACAAGTTTGAGATAAACCAAGTCGACTCGGCAGAGGTGCAGGCGATCAAGAAAGGAGGGACACAGATTCCAATAACATTGGTACAACCTTTCAATGGAAAAAGTAACGGTTATACGAATGTCGAAGTGCAGGTGGACAACGTGGGAGGAGTTTCCGGCTCTGATTTTGAGCTTTCTTTAAGGTTCAAGTTCAACATAGACGGACAAAGAACGAGTTCATGTGATCCGACAGGATTTGGATGGCGCGTGGACAATGTAATGGTGTACGGGTACTAGACCTGTCTTCACCACTGACGATTTCAAGAGAGCATGACTCGATTCGATTAGGCTGGGTTGATTGACCGAATCAACTGAATTACGAACAAGATTGCAAATTCTGTCAAGTGCTGGCAATAATACATCGTTTCTTGTAATTAAAGCCCTTCCAATTAAACCAAACGATAACAACGTGTCATTCCCTGGGCGAAATTCAAGGAGTACTTGTAATTTCCTGTGAATTACGAAGCGAACCAGGGGTTATTTAAGCAGAAATGTTCCCTGTGCCAGCACGTCCGCTATCCTGCGTTTCTTGTGTACCCTGACAACCCTCATCAGAATCTTCTGGCCTTGCTCAAAATCATCGGTGTCCAAAACCACCTTATCCACTACCTTACGGGTCGAGGGCTTTGCATCTATTTGCAATATGGTCTGTGGCTTCTCATTGCCTGGATCTTTCGTGACATCAATAAAATAGAGCTGTAACGAACGAACCTTGGCCCTGCCGTTGAGCAATGCATGAAAATAAATCGTCCACTCTTCATCCTTGCTCATCTTGAACTCTGTCTTGTTGTGCTTCTCAAAGTACTTGAACCGGGCTTTCCGGCTCTTGAAACTCTTGGCAACCGGCTTGTCGGAAAACATGATGGTGCCTGTTTCTCCGAGTCTGGGCCCCTTGTTTTCCTTTTGTGCCTTTTTTGCCTGGCAAGGGACTGATAAAAGGAGAAATGCTCCCAGAACCAACAGTGGATTTCTAACTACTTGTTTCATTTTATGTCCTCCCGGACTCTTTTCTTTGTCCTCCCGGACTCTTTGTACTTTAAAAACCTAGTCCTGCACTATATTACATGTCAAGCAGGTGCCGCATTTTTTGTAAATTTGTCATTTTTGCCTCCTTGCCACAATGATCCGGGAAATCAACAATGCTGCCAAAATAAAAGCTCCTGCCAAAAGCACCGGCATTATGAAATCCTTCCTGCCTGATGCCTTGACTTCACCGGGTAAAATATCGATGGTTCGGAAAGCGTAATCGACCAGTTGTCCGCACTTGACCACCAACGCCATTCTGAATTCACCGGTACGAACAGGTGTCCATCGAACGACCCGATCTCTCCCGGGTTTTGCTTTGGGAGGACCCAAGAAATGCAACTTGCAATCATCCACATTTGAATCTGTTTCCATTCGGATATTCAGTCGCCGACCTGCAATGGAATATGCAGGTAGTTTCAGTCGGACCCGCAAGTACGGCTCACCACCTTTATCTTTGGGCCTTGGTGAATTCTCCCTGGCGCCTGAATCATGCGCCTGCTTGACAAGGCGCAGCAAGAATTCATGACCAACGTGCCAGGAGCTGTTTTCTATAGCTTTCAATTTATTATCGATATTTTTTAATTTCGCATCTCCATCCGGGTTAAGCAAATAAGCGATAAGCCCGGCTCCCAAACGTGCCACATCTGATACGATAATTGCCGCCGGCTCCAGATCGTCTTCCATATCTGTGGAGAGATTCGAATTGTATATGCATGTTCCGGATCTCCAAGCTGTTGCAAACATCTCCATCAGCTTGAATCCTTGTCTGGATGCATCTTGTTGCCTTTTTTCATCCAATGAACGTAAAAACACGCTCGTCAACCTGGATATTTCAGATGAATCCGGAGAGTTCGTGGTTACCCGTTCGCTTCCTGTAAAAAAGGATGCGAGATGAGCCAGGCATTTTCTTTCAGGCCCGCCAAGTTCGAGTTGTACAGCCCGGTTGAAAACTGCCTGTGGCTCATACTCCTCAGGATCGAATAAATATTCCGAGTACGCCCGAAGTGGAATCCTGGATGCAGCCGCCTGGATCATGGGATTTACGAGAAAACCTGAAACAATGTTAAACAGGTTCTTATCCCTGCCCGTAATAGCCCCCAGATACAAATTCCCTTTTTTGCCGACATCGTTCACCGGGTAGTTGTCCCAAATTATCACTCTCCTGCCGCCGATGAGTTTACGAAGCCAGGCAATATCATCTACCCGAATCTCCCGTGAAAAAACATTTGGCCCGGTCCAGGCAACCGGCACATCGACAGGAATTTTGGCAAGGGCCCTCAAGTAGTCTTTTTCTTTCTGTTCAAGGGATGAAGGAGTACCGGAATAGACCGTTGGAACAAAAAAGAACAAAGAACCAGGGCCTGCCCTGTCTGTAATAACGCCTTTCATGTAACGGACCAGCCTGGCATGTGCGGTTCCAAGAGTTTCATCCGGCTTCTTTGGTATGTCATCCAGCAGCAGGCCGAAATTCTTGTAGCCGATGTCGGCCATAACATCTATTTTGTACTTCAGCAGTTCGATGTCTCTTTTTGAGTCCGGATCCAGGGTCAACCCTGGAGAAATCGTATAGGCTACCCTGATGCCGAGTCTGGAACCTGTCGAGAGAATCTCGGCAAAGCGCTCCTTTTCCTTCAAGGAAAGCGTTGCTGTCCAGTCTTGCCTGTGCCGGGGATCGTCTTTCGGAGCATATGCATAGAAGTTGAATCCCATCCCCGCCATTGCACTAAGCAAGGCCAGCCGATGTAACCTCGGCCATGGTCTCCCATAGAAGCCTTCTACTACACCTCTTATGGGAAAAGCCGGGGTCAGACGCGGCAGGGCACGCTGAACCAGCCTTGGACCGCATTCTATCTTTTTCCCGTCAAATCCTACTGCAACAACTGCAAGTTCATAACCCGTAGGCTTACATGCGATTGGAGGTTTCAAAACTACATGATTGGTTCTGGGAATCAACAAGAGCGATGCCGCTGACGGGGTAAAACCCGAATCCCTGGACCTGTGTAATTCCATGTGGTGGACCCTGGAAAAGTCCGGTTTCGGCCAATCCAAGAGTATCGAACCGTCACCCAGATTCTTGCTCGAAATGTTTATCGGCCTCGGCGGACCGCTTCCGTGCCCGAAAACCTTTGCCTCAAGTAAATGAACATCCTTGCCGGGATTCCTGGTCGCTATCTCTATGTATCCAACCCTGGGTCCGGCAAGTTCTATTTGCATTTTATCTTTACCCTTGGCCCTGGCCAGCAAAGCGAGATTCCGTGGATCCATTCCGGCGGAAATACTGCATCCATGTGCAGGCGGTTGTTTCCAGACAAGCTCGATACGGTCCGGGAAAAAACCCATCGGCGTAAAATTGGTAAAATCGAATATTATCGCCTGCCTGCCCTTTTCAGGCACAGCCCACCCAGTGGAAAGATCCTGGTCCCGAACAGCAGGCGGACCATCTTTTTCATACGAGCGCACCAGGCCCAATGTATCCGCGCCCATTATCCCCGAGACCTTGATTCTACAGAACAGCGCCAGGTTTAATCCTTCCTGGTGGGCCGAAGAAGAAAAAGGCCAAAGGGCCAATGCTATCCACAAGACATGTCTGACCCGGAAAATCTTATTGTCTGCCAATCCTACTCCGGGTTTAAATCCGGCTCGGCACAGTTTTTCAGAAGTTGCCTTACCTCTTTTGCGTCCTTTGCCTGGGGTTCTATTCGCAGATAGTTACGAAACTCTCTTGCCGCGTTTTCTTTGAGACCCCGCTTCAACAAGGCAATTGCCAGGTCCCGGCGGGCAGGGGCAAAGTATTTTTCCACCCAAATCACCTTTTTCAGGCCGGAAATAGCCTCATCGTACTTGCCGGAGGATATGTACCTCCTGGCAATCTTGTATAGCCTAATAGCATTCTTGTCCTCAAGCGGCCGGTTGTAACTTACTTTGCTGGAGTGCTCAACATGTGGCAGTTCTTTCATCAATGCTGCAAGAGGGCCCGCCCCGCCGGATTTATTTTTCCCATTATTATTTTCTTTACCTGCTTCTTTTTCATTGAGACCGGCTCTTGCAGCGGCCTGATCCGGCTCTCTCTTATTATCAATGCTCCGGGTCTTCCCGACTTCGACCAATTGGGCATTTTTTTTATCATTTCCATTGATGCGTGGTACATTATCGCTGTTCATTTGAGCACTGCTCGTCTTCCTTTCCTTAAGCCGCCTTGTCCCTTCAGCCCTTTTCCCTTGTCCGGATAATGCCGGCAAAGCAGGCTCCATACCGCGCCTGGAATTACCTCGCACTGATTTCCCGGCATTCAAGCCGATCTTTTCCGCAATACGTGGATAATAGTGGTAACCGCCGACACCAAGTCCGGCAAGCACCAAGACGAACACAATAAAGAAAATCACACCGCCTTTACCCTTGGCCTGTTTCGGCGCATTGACGTGCCGTTCGACCGAAGCCTGCCTTGCCGGAAGAATCCTGGGCTCGCGGGCAAGACGAAGGGCAGGTCCCGGTCCGGGCAGAAGCGCCCCCGGCTCATTCTCATTCATGGCTGCAGGGCGTGGTTTTTGAGCATGCGTATCAGGAGGCTTTACCCTGGCTTGGGGAGAAACAGGCGGCGCAGTTCGTTCGATTTGCAGATCCAGCGGCTCTACTTCAATGCCCAAATCGAGTTCGGCTGCTGCCGGAGGCACGGGCATGGCTGATTCCATGCCGATCGGGGAAATCGAATCCGCAGTGTTTTCATTGGACGGCATATCGAAAAGCTCTTTCCTAAGTTTAAGCATTTCTCCGCTTACCGCCTCGCCCTTTCCCATTACAATAGGTGGTACAGACATGCCGGAATTTGAAACTTCCTCCTCGATCTCTTCCATCCTTTTCGCCATTTTCGGAAGTTTCAAACTCGTCGAGTAATCTTCAAGTTTCTCGAAGAGAGCCTCTGCATTCTGGTACCTGTCTCCCCTCCGCTTTTGTAGACACTTCAAGCATATCCTTTCCATCGTCTTCGGTATATTGAGATCCGGCCTTAGTCTCCTGGGTGGTGTCGGGCGCTCCTGAAGGTGTCTCGTTACTATATCTATTGGATTCGGAGCCTCGAAGGGCAATTTTCCCGTCAGCATCTGGTATATAATTACTCCGAGTGAATATATATCCGACCGGGAATCCAGCTTTTCTCCGCGGGCCTGTTCCGGACTCATGTATTCAGGGGTGCCGCAAATCATTCCCGTGTCCGTCAACCTCTCTTGCTGCCTCGGTGCGCCCGGAGCGGTTATTTGTGCAAGGCCGAAATCAAGGACCTTCACAAAATCCCTTCCGTCCCTGGTCCTTTCCACCATTATATTTTCCGGTTTCAAGTCTCTGTGAATTACGCCCTGCGTATGAGCTTCGACCAGGGCGCTGGTGACCTGGCTTGCTATATCCACTGTTCGTTCGATTGGAAAAGGAAAATCCCTTGCCATGAGAACAGCCAGGTCCGTGCCTCTCAGGTATTCCATGACCAGGAACAGTTCGCCTGACTCGGCCCTGCCGAATTCGATGATCTGAATACTATTCGGATGGTGCAACCTGCTTGCAGCCAGGGCCTCTCTCTCGAACCGCCTGGCATACACCTCGCCATGAGCGAATTCTTTTTTCAGGATCTTGATGGCCACCGGTTTCTTCAGAGAAAGCTGTTCAGCAAGATAGACCTTCCCCATACCGCCTTCGCCGAGGAGTTCCTTGACTGCAAAATTCTTCTGTATAATTGTTCCCACATGCGTGCCGGTCCCCCTGCCGGGGTTAAGCTCGGCTCCGCATCTCGGACAAAAAGCCAAGTTGTCTTCAACTTGGTTGTTGCACTTCGGGCATTTAAGCATCCTCTTGCTCCCCGGCATTACTCTGATTTGATATTTATAGCATAAACCACCTGATACGGCGAAATAGATTTTTTCCGGATGTCTTCGTATCGTGATAATTCGAGAAAGTTGGTGGGAATTTCACGAAACAGCATGGTTCGATCGTTTTTTTATCCCAATGCGGACTTGTTAATATGGCGGCTATAAAACCTTTGGGCCAAAACCTTGACCTTTTCTATGTCTATTCCCGTCTCGAACCCATGTTTCTCCGCAATCTCGACCAAGTCTTCGGTCGGAAGGTTGCCAGGCGCCCCGGTCACACAACCCCCTGCACCGGCCAGGGAACCGTCCAGGATCCGTATTCCCGCATCAAGTGCTTCCTCTGCATTTGCCAACCCGGTTTCCGGATCCGCGTGATGTCCATGGTAACCGAGGCGCATGAAAATATGGTTGCCTAGTTCGCGGGCCAGGCCGGTAAACAAGTCAAAGGTCTTTCCCGGCATGGCAACGCCCTGCAAGTCAGACAGGGTAACGGTTTTTGCCCCCAGCTCCAAAAAATAGGTTATCAATTCCATCAGGCTTTCAAACCCGGCCTCAATAATCTTTTGTCCACCGGCCGGTTTGTAACCAAATGCTGCTGAAATATAGGCACAGAACCGAACATCATGTTTTTTCGCCATATCGGCCGCCTTGATATATTCCTGCTTTGTTTGCTTGATGGTCATTCCCAGGTTTGCAAGATTGTGTTCCTGAACCGCGGAAAGGAAGAACCCTGCATGGTGCCCGAGTTCGTGCAATTTCAATGACAGGAAAAGCTGCATGCCTCGAGTATTCGGAACCAACGTGACTATCTCCGCACCTGGTTGCCGTCCGATCATGTAGGCGACACCCCGCAGCCTGTCTCCATGCATCGAAGGCACGACTTTTGATGACACACAGGAAAGCACTTCCAGCCTCCTGAAGCCGAGGTCAATAAGATTCCTGGCTGTCTGGGCCCTATAGGCATCCGTGAAAACATTGAGATTTCTTTTCGCCACGTTTTGCCCGTACTCGCGTAGGGTCACGTCTGAAATGGTAACTTTACGCTTGTCAACTGCCATCGGCCGCCCCTTTGCCTTTTTAATAACATATCCGTTGTCGAAGAGAAAGGCGCCGAGGCTCACATAATCCACTTTCTCTTGATGTTGTGGAGGCTTCCTGCAAACAGGAGTATACAGAAACCGGCAAGTACGACCAGGTCCAAGTACATGGGCATTATGTTGGTGGATTGAACAGATCCATGCAGCACGTCAACGCCGTAGGTCAGCGGGAGGGCATAGGACAAGGGGCGGAGGAAAACGGGCAGCTTTGCTATCGGGAAGAAAAGGCCGCAAAGAAATACCATGGGAAACCTGAAAAAATTCGAAAATGTCTGGGCTTCGAAAACTTCGCTTACAGCCACCGCGATAAAAAGACCTAGAAAGGCCGAGGCAATCGCAATCAACAAGACAGCCATAAAAAAGGATCCCCAGGCTATTGATGACAGGTCTGTGAGGAACGACGCCATGATCACCGGTACAAATGCATTGGCCAACCCGAAGATAATCGCGCCGCCTGTCTTGGCCAGCATGAGCAATTCAAGAGAAATCGGAGACAGCAACAATCTCTCGAAAGACCTGTTCTTCTTTTCAAAGGTTACTGTCACCGCCAACATCGACGTGGTGCCGAATAAAATCGATAGGGCCACAACCCCGGGAAGTAAGCCCAGGACATCCTCGAGGCCCTGGCCCGACTTGATGAAGAACATGCCGGTCCATGCGAGGGGGAATAAGAGTCCCCAACTGATGTTGGGAGGTTTCAAGTAGTAGGCATGCACATCTTTCGCCAGTATATTAAAAAAGGCGGTCCACTGGCTCATGTGCCGCCTCCTGCCTTTTTCTTTTTACCATGCCTCTTTGTCTCGGTTACCTTAAGCAATTCCTTGGCCTCGATACCGGTGATTCGCACGAAAACATCCTCGAGGGAAGAACGTAGCAGCCTGGCCTCGATAACTTGAATGCCGTTTTCTTCGAGAAACCTGACCAAGCGGCCCACCGGTATTGGCTCCCCGGACTTCACCCTTACATGTTCCTCTCCTGCTTCCTTGTCCCGGGAAAATGACCGGCCGGCATTCCGGCCGGTATTGTTGAAGACAAGATCCTTGAACTCTTTGCCCAGCAAATCGACAGCCTGCTTTTCTCCCCTGGTGCATATTATCTCGGCCAGGTGCTCTTCCTGCATCGGCTGTAACAGGTTTTCCATGGTATCGATCCGCACTATGCGTCCTGACACGATGAACGCGATACGTTCGCACAGTCGCTCTGCTTCCTCGATGTAATGCGTGGTCAGAAACACGGTCTTGCCGGTCTCGTGCAGTCTGGCGATGAGCATCCTTATCTGCCTTGCACTGGCGACATCTATTCCGGTGGTAGGTTCATCGAGGAACAGGATTTCAGGGTCGTGTATAATACCTGCCGCAATGGTCAGCTTGCGTTTCATTCCCTTGGAATATGCGCCGAACTTGCGAAAAGCCGCCTCTTTAAGACCGAATTGCTCCAGCAATTCCCAAGCCTTTGCAGTGCGCTCGGCCTTTTTCATTCCGTACAATGCCGCGCAAAAACAAAGGTTTTCAAGACCGGAAAGCTCGGGATACAAGTTGCTCTCATCCGGCACCACTCCAATGCTCTGCTTGATCGTTTTCAGATTTTTCAGATAGTCCTTTCCATGTACCCGGATGCTTCCCTGGTCCGGCCTTGCAAGACCGGTCAACATGTTTATCGTAGTTGTCTTTCCAGCCCCGTTTGGACCTAGGAAACCGAACATCTCCCCTTTTTTGACAACAAATGATATCTTGTCCACTGCCTTAACGTCTTCAAAGCTCTTGGACAGGTTCCGGACCTCAACCGCGTTCATATATTGTGTCCCGTTTTATGTCTTTTGGCCTACTTCTCATTGCTGCTCCCTGTAAGTCGCCGGAAAAGTACTTTTTACTCTCAAATTAAGCAATAAAAAAATGGATTTATGGCCAATAGGCCATGAGCCTTACCCTGTTTCCATGATTCCGCTTATTGCCGCCGTCTTTCATGGAGTCCTTGACTTGACAATCCCCCCATGGTACCCACCGTTTTTAGAGGAGGCTCCCGATGTTCGGCCTGCGCAATGTTCGAATATACATTATAATGGTTGTGGCAGCCTTTTGCGCATCGTGCTCACAAAATGTTTCCGAACGTTCCATCGGCACCCTCGTAATGCCTTACGGCGTGGATGCAGTGAAACTCGATGCCTCGCAAGGCGGTAAAAACTATGCCATAGTTGCCAATACCGGAGACGACTCATTGGCTGTGGCTGACCTGGACCAGCAGGAATTCCTCGATTTCGTTCCAGGCAACACATTGCGCAGAAACGGACTTCCTTTGGCGGGGATGCCGTTGCTGGTCAAGGTGGCAAAGGATCATGGCAGGGCATTCGTTGTAACTGAAAAGGGGCCCCAAGTCGTTGCAGTGGATCTGCCGTCATTCAAGGAACTCGACCGGTTTGCACTGGCTCCGGGAGCGTCGCCCGACAGTTTCGTGTTGCTTAATGACGGTGTAAAGACATACGGCCTTCTATCCAGGCCGGCCGAAGCCATGATCGAGGTGGTGGATCTGGACGCGTACAAAATCGTGTCGGATTGGTACATTTCCGGCGCAGTGCCGAGGGGCCTGGCTCTTTGTCCTGATTCATCATGCCTGTACATGGCAGACAGCTCCGGCCCGGATGTGTATAAACTGTCGATAGAGATGGGCGACAATGGACTTTTGCCGCAATCAGCCTCTTTCGAAGAAAGTTACGATGCGGGAGGTCCCACCAGGAGGGTGGCAGTCGATCCGACGGGAAGATTCCTGTATTGTATGCGGGCTGACCAAAATTCCATTGCGGTTATCGATCTCGAGACAGGCGACCGTGTGGACGCGAACAAAGAAAAGAAGGCTCTGGACGAGGCCGAGGGAAAAGAACACGACTTGGATATCAAAACAGGGGCCGTGCCCTTGGAAATGAACATGGTCTCTTACAACTATGTCGGGACTGCCCCGGATGCGGAACCGGAGCAGGTTGCCATTGCATTTGTCCTCGACTACGAAGGTACGCTTTGGGGCTTCGACCTTACGAGGGACCTTCATGAAATTTTCGATACGAGCAGGACGAGTTACGCCACTGTGACAAAGCCTGTCTATCATAATGCGGATGGAACAGAGATTACGTCACCGGGCACAGGCGAACCTTCTTTCAAACCCATTGACCCCGAGGATCCCGAGGATCCCGGAGTCAAGGTCTTCTATAGAGTTACAAGGAGTGAGACCTGGACGGTTGTATTCGATGGGGTCATAACAGGAAGTTACAGGCAAGCGAAGGCAAGCCTGGACCTTGAAGAGCATCGGGTTGTTGCACCGGATGCCAACTTCGTCGAAGCCGGAATCGAGGCAGGGGATGTTATTACAATCAAGTCGCCGCCGGTGGGAGATGATTGCCCGCTCGTTGGACAGGAAGAACCGGAAACAGTAGAGATGAACATCGTGGAGGTGCATGATACGTGGCTGAAATACGGGGATACCGATCAGCCGTTGAAGAAATGTTTTGCCGAAAGGGAATTGTCCTTCAGCATTAGGACACAGGGAAGTTTCAGCGTAAATGGAAGCGTGAGCGGCTTCAAGGGGCGGGCTCTACCAGGGGTTGAGTATGACAATTTACTGATCATGTTCACGATAGAGCCGCCCAAGGATGCATCTGCAATACTTGAAAAGGGAGCAGGCTGGTCATTTACTACGAGTAGCGGCGTGGATCCCCTAGCGGTAACCATTGGCTCTGTTCCGGGTGGAATTGCCTTTTCTTCCGGTGATCCAAATGTGAGCACAGATGACAGGATCCTGGTCACCAACAGAAATTTCGGAGGTTTTGGCGGTTCCAGGGGAGGCCTGCTTGAAATAGACGCACAAACTTTCGAGTTGTTGGTTCAGTACTACTGACATCGACTTTTACCCCCGGATTCAGATGCTTTAGCCCTTGTTCCTGGAGTAATTCATGGCAGAGCTTATCGTAAGAGGCGGTAATAGGCTTTCGGGCTCCATCACACCCAGCGGCAACAAAAACGAGGCATTGCCGGCCTTGGCGGCATGCTTGCTGGTTTCAAAGCCGGTTGTGCTCAGGAACATGCCGAGAATAGGAGATGTGCTACGCATGGTGGAAATTGTCCGCGGCATCGGCGTGGAGGTGGAATGGCTGGACGAGCACACAATGAAAATAGATGCTTCCGGTATATCGGGCAATGAGCCTGATCCAGACTTGTGCTCCAGGATTAGGGCTTCCTTTCTGTTGGCCGGGCCCTTGCTCGCAAGGAAAGGGGCGGTAGTACTGCCCAGGCCGGGTGGAGATAGGATAGGCAGGCGTAGAATAGACACGCACCTATTGGCCTTGTCAGCCCTGGGCGCCCGGATAGATGTTTCGAGCAACTACTCGCTGGTTGCTGAAAACGGATTTATGCCGGCCGAAATATTCCTGGACGAGGCCAGTGTCATGGCTACGGAGAACACTCTCATGGCTGCGGCTTCAGCCCCGGGAGAGACCGTAATATATAATTCGGCAAGCGAGCCGCATGTACAGGGACTTTGCAGGCTCCTGTCCGGCATGGGTGCGGCCATAGATGGAATCGGATCCAACGTGCTTAGGGTCCAGGGAGGATCCCTTGATGGAGGTATTGAGCATACAATATCTCCGGACCACATCGAGATAGGTTCTTTCATAGGGCTTGCTGCAGTAACCAGGAGCGAGTTGACCGTAAACGGCGTAAGACCGGAGCACCTGCGTAAGATATTAATGGACTTTCGCAGGATAGGCGTTCGGACCATTCTGAAGGGAAACGACCTTCTGATTCCAGGCGACCAGACGCCGGAGATACAGGCGGATCTTGGAGGAGCAATACCCAAGATCGATGATGCACCCTGGCCCGGTTTTCCGGCCGACCTGACATCCATAGCCCTTGTAACCGCGAGCCAGAGCAATGGTACTGTGCTGATTCACGAAAAGATGTTCGAAAGCAGGCTGTTCTTTGTGGACAGGTTAATCTCCATGGGCGCCAGGATCGTGCTTTGCGACCCACACCGGGCACTGGTGGTTGGGCCGACTCCTCTCGTGGGCGCCACGCTGGCCAGCCCGGACATCAGGGCCGGTATGGCTCTGCTTCTTGCAGCACTTGCGGCCAAAGGAGAAAGCAGGATTCAGAACGTGGAGCAAATAGACAGGGGATATGAGAAGATAGAGGAAAGGCTTGTAGCCCTGGGCGCGTCAATAGAAAAAGTAAAGGATTGGGATGGAAAGGAACGCAGGAAGAAATTCTGAAGTCTCTGCTCGGCAGTGTTGGACGTCCCATATCCAATTCAATCCGGAGTGATATTTTAAAGCTGTTGCCGATAGTTTTCCCTATCGGACAGGTTATGCAATCAGGTGTTGCAATATCGACCGCCTTGTTACCGGCAATAGCTTGAGGCTTAAATTGGATTTGCCAGGTCAAAAGGCATTGGATATGATGCGTTTGAATTCAAGTATCCTTGAACCGGGTGGACGACAAGGAGTGGAGCTTCGAAATGAAACCGATGCCGGATGAAATACTCGAGAAACTGTTGTACTTCCGACAGGAGATAGACAAGATATTCCAGGAGTTCTTCGACCAGAAGACAGAACCCGGCACTGAAGGTCCCGGTGAACCCGAGGTTCCGGTCGATATCTTTGATCTGGGCGATGAGTTTCTCATACTCGCCGAGTTGCCCGGCATCGGAAAGGATGACTTCATTCTTTCTGCTGTAAGAGACACGTTTTTCATCGAGGGAGAGAAGAAAAGGCGCCATCCCGGGGAAGGCTCCCGTTTCATCTGTGCAGAACGGGATTTCGGTTTTTTCAGAAGGATTATCGAGTTACCGGAGGCGGGCAACATGACAAAGGTTCAAGCCAGGTACTCGAACGGGATTCTTGCAATACGTCTCCCTAAGATTAAGGAACGTAGGGGCAGGAAAACAAGAATAGAAGTCGAGTGATAGACAAATGTGTGTCGTTTTTTCGCCTTTGATTTTTTCTGGCTGACACGAGGACGGATATGGATTTCAACGAACAGGAGAGTTTACGCATACCTACAAAGTTACCGCTCTTGCCGGTGCGCGATCTTGTTGTTTTTCCCTACATGATAGTGCCCTTGTTCGTAAGCAGGGAGTTGTCAATCGCCGCTGTCGAGGAAAGCTTGGCAGGAGACAGGCTGGTGTTCCTGGCGGCACAGAGAGAGGCCGGCGAAGATGAACCCGGTCCCAAGGACATCTACCAGTACGGATCCGTAGGCCTTGTAATGAGGATGAGAAAGCTTGCCGACGGTAGAATCAAGATCCTTGTTCAAGGCTTACTCAAGGCCAGGATACGGGATTTCCTCCAGGAGAGGCCATATCTGAAGGTTGGCTTCGACAAGGTAATCGAGCCACCCAGCAACGCTCCCTCAGCAGTGATTGAGGCACTTATGAGATCGGTCAAGGAAAACCTGGAGCAGATCATCTCGGTCGGCAAGGTGCTGTCTCCCGATATATTGCTCATTTTATCCTCCATCAACGATCCTGGAAGGCTGGCCGACCTGGTGGCATCCAATCTCGGCCTGAAGGTAAAGGATTCGCAGGAAATATTGGAGACCCTTGAACCAATCGAACGTCTCAAGAAAGTAAATGAACTCGTTTCAAGGGAACTGCAGATACTGAAGATGCAGGCAGAGATACAATCTCAGGCAAAAGAGGAGATGAATAAATCTCAACGCGAATATTTTTTAAGAGAGCAGCTTAGAGCCATAAAAAACGAGCTGGGCGAATCTGACGGAAAAACAGAGGAAATTGAAGACTATCGCAAGAAACTAAAGGAAGCGGAACTCCCGGAAGACGCTGCCGCCGAGGCAAAAAAACAGCTTAAGCGCCTTGAACAAATGCACCAGGAATCATCCGAAGCAGCAGTGATCAGGACCTACCTGGATTGGCTCTCTGAACTTCCATGGGCCAAAGCCACCAAGGACAACCTGGACATCATAGAGGCGAACAGAGTGCTGGACGAGGATCACTATGACCTTGAAAAGGTTAAGGAGAGGATCCTGGAGTACTTGGGTGTTCGCAAACTCAAGGCCGACAACAAAGGCCCTATTCTTTGTTTCGTAGGACCGCCCGGAGTCGGCAAGACATCTTTGGGAAAGTCAATCGCCCGGGCGTTGGGCCGCAAGTTCGTGAGGATAAGCCTTGGCGGAGTCAGAGACGAAGCCGAGATACGAGGTCACAGGAGAACATATGTCGGAGCCATGCCGGGAAGGATTATTCAAAGTATCAAACAGGCAGGTTCCAACAATCCCGTGTTCATGATGGACGAGATGGATAAGATAGGCGCCGACTTCAGGGGAGATCCTGCCGCAGCTCTACTGGAAGTCCTTGATCCGGAACAGAATCACAGCTTCAGGGATCACTATTTGAACCTGGATTTCGACTTATCCAACGTAATGTTCATAGGCACGGCAAACTTACTCGATCCCATCCCGCCAGCCCTCAAGGACAGGATGGAGGTGCTCCATCTCTCTGGTTACACGGAAGAGGAAAAACTGCACATCGCAACACGCTACCTTGTTCCGAAACAACTCGAGGAAAATGGTTTAACTTCGAAAATGCTCTCTTTCTCAAACTCGGCGATCATGGCAGCCATACTCGGTTACACCAGGGAGGCCGGCTTAAGAAACCTGGAGCGGGTGATAGCCAGAATATGCCGCAAGGTCGCACGAAAGATGGCGGAAGGTTGGAAAGATCCGATCAAAGTCACAAGGAGTAGTCTACACAAGTACATGGGGCCAGTTTCCTTCGAGGACACGCCGGCCCTGGAAAAAAATGAAATCGGAGTTGCAACCGGCTTGGCCTGGACCCAGTACGGAGGTGAAATACTTCACGTAGAGGTAACCGCCATGAAGGGGAAGCCGGGGCTCCTGCTGACCGGCCAACTTGGTGATGTAATGAAGGAATCGGCTCAGGCTGCATTATCATATGCACGCTCCAAGGCAAAAGAATTTCAAATAAACGAAGCATGGTTCAACAACCGCGAGATTCATATTCACGTGCCGGCCGGCGCCATTCCAAAGGATGGCCCCAGCGCCGGTATAGCGATAGCAACTGCGCTCATCTCCATCGCCAGCAGGAAGCCAATAAGGAGAGACCTGGCCATGACCGGTGAAATAACACTGCGGGGCAGGATATTGCCCATAGGCGGAGTGAAGGAAAAACTTCTCGCTGCTGCCCGGGCAAGATGCAATCTGGTGGTGTTGCCGAAACAAAACGAGAAAGACATGGAAGATATTCCCGTGCACTTAAAACGTAAGCTGCAGTTTCTCTTCGTTGATCAGGCAGAGCAAGCAGTAAGAGCTGCGCTGGTGGAAACCGCGAAACAATAGCCATGAGAAAGTGTTTTTTAACCGTAAAACGTAAAACCTAACAGGATCAAAGTAATTATGATTCATGCCTGATATCCATGGGAGGCAGATAGTGCAACTCAACGTTCAGGACAGAGAAATAACGATAAAGATCGTTTACTATGGACCTGCCCTATCTGGAAAGACCACCAACCTGACCGCGATCCACTCCCTGGTCGAGGACGAACACAGGGGCAAGCTGATAACCCTGGATACCCAGGATGACAGGACGATTTTCTTCGACCTGTTACCGATTCATTTCAAGGCAAGTGGTAACCTCTTGATAAAAGTCAAGCTGTTTACCGTGCCGGGACAGGTTGTTCACGATTCCACCAGGAGGGTCGTGTTGGCAGGAGCAGATGGAGTGGCATTCATAGCAGACGCCCAGCATTCCAAGAAACAAGATAATATCGATTCCTTCAACAACCTGAAAAAAAACTTGAAACTGAACGGCTTTGATCCCGAGTCAATGCCCATGGTCGTCCAATTCAACAAGCTTGACCTGCCTGATACCCAGACAAAGGAAGAGATTGAAGAGTCACGCAGGAGGAGCAGTCATCCGGTTTATCCTGCTGTTGCGATTCAGGGCAAAGGGGTAATAAAGACCTTGGCTGGCCTGATCGCATTGACGTGGGAAGAGTTGGAAAAAAAGCACTCGCTGGAGGACAAGTTCGGCATCACGAGAACAGCTTTCCTTGAAAATGTATTGAGCTGCCTCAAGATGAAGGACATAAAGGCCGGAATTTAAGGGGAGGGTTTGGACGTGTCTGCAGGCGGCATCCTGTCCGGGGCATTCATGCACAGGGAGCCTGGGCTCAAGGACCTCCTGGATCCCATGGAGTTTCGCGAGCTATGTGAGTCTTTCGCTTCTCATTTCAAGGTCGGATTACGAATTATCGATTCGGATAAAAGTAGCGTGATTCATATCCAGGGGCCGGGAGAACTTTGTCGAAAAATAAAGGAAGTTTCAGGCGGAATAGAGCGATGTACCAGAATCGTAGAGCTAATCAAACAGGTCGAAATAGAAGATGGCGCACAGGTGGTTGGTTGTTTCACCGGGTGCAACTACCAGGTATTTCCCATTAGGTATGACGACAGGGTGCTGGGCAGGCTGGTTTTCGGACCCTATGTCCCTGACGAATCCGCGGAAATTTCCGACCTTCCTCCCGGAATGCCGGAAACAGAGATACTTGAAAACCGCACGTCCATCACCATGATGAGTGACGATGATGCTTACGAATCAAGCGAAATGATCGCAAAAGTCGTGGAAGCGGCTGTCTTCGGCGGTTACAAGGTCATGGTCACCTCTTCCATACACGTGGAATCCCTGTCCGAATCCTACAAGAGGCTCCAGGAAAAAAACCGCGAATTGGAAAAAATGAACCTGAAGCTCAAAGAACTTGATTTACTCAAATCCAACTTTCTCGCAACCATCAGCCATGAGTTGAAGACCCCGCTGACGTCCATAATCGGGTACAGCGAAATGCTCCTCGAGGGTCTTGCCGGAGGAATTAACGAGGAGCAAGGTACTTACTTATCCACTATCATGACCAAGAGCGAGGAACTCTTGAAGTTGATAGGCAACATCTTGGAAATGGCAAAAATTGAATCATCTGCCGTCCAATTGGAATTAACGCCGTCCGATCCGGGTGCCATACTTGAAAATGCAGTAGATACACTGAGACCCCAGGCAAGGAAAGCCGGGATACACCTGGTGTCAAAAACGCAGATTGGAATGCCTAAAATCCTGGTGGACTCTGACAAGTTACGCCAGGCACTGGTGAACATTCTATCGAATGCAGTAAAATTTACAGGCAATGACGGCAGGATTATCGCATTGGCGGATCTGATCGAAGATCATTCGATATCCTTGAAAACAGAGGCAGAGCAAATTTTCGGCGCCGAGCCCAGACCCATGATAAGGTATACCGTGCTCGACAGTGGTATTGGAATTTCCCGGGACCAGCTTGACAGGATTTTTCTTTCCTTTTACCAAGTGGATGGAAGCGCGACCAGGGGATACGGCGGCGTAGGACTGGGCCTTTCTATTGCAAGGGCGCTGGTGGAGGCTCACGGAGGCAGAATCTTGGTAAAGAGTGCAACAGGCAGGGGTTCCCAGTTCACAGTGCTCGTCCCGGCAAAAGTAGAAGTATAATTTTATTAAAGTAGGAGGGATCGGTGCAGACATACAAAGTTTTGCTTGCAGATGACTCGAGCAGGTTCCGCAAGATGCTTAGAACCGCGTTTGAAGAAGAAGGGATCCAGGTTGCCAAGGAGGCATCCGACGGGATCGAGGCAATACGTATGCTGGAAGAATTGCTGCCCGATGTCATGATACTCGATCTGGTGATGCCCGGTCTTTCAGGCATGGACGTGCTGGCCAGGGTTCCGGAAATTTCACCTGGAACACGGGTAATCGTGCTGACCGCCCTTGACTCGGAGAAATTTGCCGCAGCGGCCCTGGAAGCAGGAGCCGCGGATTTTCTGGTCAAGCCGATTGACCCGAGAGAAGTATTGTTGAGTATCAAGAAAGCCCTGGCCGCAGGTTAGGATGCACTTCTTATTATTTTCTTCCTCCAGGGAGTAATTTCCTGGGCATCACGTTTTAGACAAGCTTTGCCTGCGAATCCATTACCCTGGTCGAAGCCTTCATTACAGCGATCATGGCTCCCACTGCATCAGCCGCAGCAATCATGAACATTACGACTATCTGGTAGGCCACGGCCTGAAGGGGCGGTGAACCAGCCAGAATCTGGCCGGTCATCATTCCAGGCAATGAGACGATGCCGGCGGCTGCCATCGAATTCATTATCGGTATCAATCCCGTTCTAACCGCTTCGGCCCTCAAATCGCGCAGGGCCTCGCTGCGACTCGCCCCGAATACCACCAAGAGCTCTATTTGCTCCCTGTTCGCGTCAAGGGATTGGAGAAACCTGTCAAGGCCGAGCGCCACGCCGGTCAGCGAATTGCCCAATATCATTCCAAGCAAGGGGATCACGTACCTTGGAGAAAACCAGGGTTGTACACCGACGACTCCCTGGGTAACCACTCCGCCCACGACAAGGCAAGACAAGGTCATTGCCAGCCATCCGTCCAGGTATATTCCCTTGTACCGCCTCTTGGTCCTGGCCACGGCCTCCCTGGCGGCAAAGATTGTCATGATAAAGAGCAGGCCTGCAACCGGCAGCGGGTGGGCCATGGCAAACACCTGTTTCAGAATCAAGCCGACCAGCCCCAGTTGAAGAACGGTTCGTATCGAGACCAATAAAAGCCTCTTGCCTATCTTCAACCCCAGGAGAATCGAGATAAGGCCTGCAACAATGATCAGACCGGACGAGATTACGAGATCGATGTAATCAAGTTCGATAAGGTTACCGTTCAAACCGCCACCAGCCTGTTTTCCCGAATCATGAGAATCCTGTCGGCCTTTTCCAGCAATTCCCGGTCATGCAAAACCACAAGCACGGCCCGGTCCCCCCTTTTCACATGTTCGCGCAAGACATTGAAACACGCCGCCTTGTTTTCAGGATCTGATCCGGAAAAGGGCTCATCAGCCAGAAGCACAGGGGGGTCGAACAATATACCCCTAACCAGCGCGGCCCTGTGTCTCTCCCCTCCGGAAAGGGATCCTGCGTCTTGCTGGAGCGAGGCGCTTATTCCCATTTTCCGCAGCAAGGACTCGGCCTTTTCCTTTTCAAACACCTTTTTCCCGGTATTCTTCAAATGGAAAGGAAAGGACAAGTTGTGCTCAAGCGTGTCCCTGAGCATGGGCGCATCCTGTGCAAGCAGTACCACCCGGCTTCGCCATACCGGGAGAGAGCCCGAAGACATATCCCGGCCCAGTACGATCCTCTTTTCACACCACGCTGAAGAGATAGCTGCAATTGCTTTTAATAGAGAGGTCTTGCCTGAACCAGATTGCCCGGTAAGGACTACCAGTTCGCCGGGACCAAGCGTGACCTCTGCCTCGAGCACGAGCCTGTCTCCAACAGGGATCCGGGCCGGACCGCAGAAGAAAAACTCTTTGTTCATGTCTTTGTGTCCAAATGCTTGTATGTGCTCGTGTCAACGAGCAACGGCATACCATGTCCCTTGGGTCCCTTTTGCCCGGCAATGATATTCCGCAAGTAGACATGTGCTTCCTCTGCTGCTTGCTCAAGGCCGTTCCCAAGGGCCAGGCCGGCTGCGATTGCCGATGAATGACGGCAACCGGTTCCCCGTGGACTGGGACCCTCGTGGCGGTCGGAACCCATCCAATAAAGTGCATCTTTGGACACCAGCAAATCCTTGGCCTCTTTTTCAAGATGTCCGCCCTTGACCACCACGCAACATCCAAATGATGCTATCTTCCTGCCTGCTTCAACCATGGTGTATTCATTGTGCACCCTTTCCATCCCGGACAGGGCCGCGGCTTCGTACAGGTTAGGCGTAACCACATCAACCAAAGGTAACAGATGTTCCTTGATTGTCCGTTCAACACTTGGACCTGCCAGGGCATGGCCGGACGAAGACAAAAAAACCGGGTCCAGGACCACCTGAACCAATTGATTATGCGAGGCGCATCGAACCTCTCGAATCAATTCGGCTATTGCCATGGCTGTTTCTCTTGAGGGAATCATGCCTATCTTTATTGCCCTGACATCAAGGTCCTTGAGAACAGCCCCGGCTTGAGCCGAGACCAGATTGGATTCAAGGGCAAGATAACCGTGCACCTTGACCGTGTCTTGGACGGTTACTGCCGTAACAGCAGCGGCAGGCCAGCAACCAAAGGCCCGGAAAGTACCTGCATCTGCGAGAATGCCGGCGCCTCCACTTGGATCGAACCCGGCAATTGCAAGGCATACCGGTGGTGACATCTTGACATTACTGGCATTTTCGCCTTTCCCTTGCTGCCGACCGATCATTCTCTCAAATCCTCTAACATGCCTGAAACTGGGTACCAATCATGTGAATTAATGTCAATTGCGGTTTTTTTGAAAAAAGTAGGCAACAAAATTCCAAATCATACGAAGATCTATACGAGCTCGATTCACGAACCGGATTCAATTTTTTAACCGTTAAACAGCCAGCGGAAAAAATATCGGCAGTCAGTCAAAACAGGAGGTAGAACATGACGCACTGTAAACCAAAATGGAGCAAGATACTGTGGTCGGTACTCGTTTTACCGGCTTTTTTCCAAGGTGGAATCGAAAAAGAGGCAAGAGCGGATGAAAGCCAAGCTTTTCTCCTGGAAGAAGCAGAAAAGGCTGAAATCGAAAACCCGGAGGATTTCACTGACCTGCAAGATCTGGCAGAGGAACTATGGACCGAAGAACTGGAAGCCAGGGCAAGAACCCGCAGGTTGGCAAGAAAAATAGCAACAACCCGTCTTTATCATCTCTTTCCGTCCATTTCGATTGCGATAACCACGGTGTTTTCAGATTCCGGCGATGCTGTTCTTTTGCGTTCCGAATTTCCCCACCGTGTTCCATGCAAATATACGTACAGGATTTATCCCGGGTTGCGTATCTATGCCTTGTTCAAATTGATTTGGCGTTTTTAACGGTCGTGGCGGAGGAAAGAATGGGATTAAAGAAAAAAAAGGCCGGGCTAATGCTCGTCTTGGACATTGTGCTTCTTTTTCCGGCACGGGCGTCATGGGCTGGAGAAAAGGCATGTCCCTCGGTCAAGGACCTGGTCAAAATGGTGACCGATGCAAACGGGATCGAGCCAGCAAGATTCAAGGACTTGGCGACAAGAGCCGGCAATGCCGGATGGTTGCCCTTGCTCGAAATACGAGTGGACAGGAACCTGGACGGCAATAAGTCCGGGACCCGGAGCCGGTCGGTATCTGTTTCTTCGTCGGGTGTGTACTTGGGGCCGGATGACGAAACATTCGTGTTCCAAGAGGGAGACGACTGGAGAATAAGAATCCGGGCCGTGTGGGAATTGGACAGGCTGGTGTATGACAGAGATGAACTCAAGGCCTTGGATAGGGAATTAAAAACCGTTGAAGCCAGGAACAAGCTCTTGAAACAAGCCCTTGATCTGTACTTCAAATGGAAGAATTTGATTCGAAAACTTGCACAGGAAGAAGGGGCAGAGAACAGAATCCACATTCATGAGGCCCTGGACAAGGTTACAGCCATGCTGGATGTGCTGACACTTGGGAGGTTTTCAAAAGCGATTGGGGATAGGCGTAAAGCAAAGCCCGGAAAAACCACAGCCGGAAAGCCCATGGTTGAAAAACAGCTTCAATTGCAACCTGAATACAAGGAGGTGGATGAAAATGGATCACATTGACAGGAGAATGGACAGGGGCTTTGTTCCTGCAGCAAAAGCAAAAACCATGAAGTACGGAGGACGGCATGTCTCAATTTCCGCCTCCATTGCTTTTTTCATAATTGTCTTTCAGTTCCCGCTTGTTACTGCATGCGCCCCGGACCCCCCGGGTTTCCAAAACCCATCCGGCGTGGACAAAAATCCGCCGTATCTGATCTCGATGGAGCCGTCGGGAACGCATATTAATCCCAACTTGTGTCTGGGCCTGACCTTCAGCGAACCCATACTGGAATCGTCACTCAATCCGGAAACGGGCATGCCCGGAATCGTATTATTGGAGGGCGAGGCACCTGCCGATGTAGTTGAAGTCGTGGGAAGAGGGGGCGAGGCGCCGGACGGTTTTCAAATGGTTGAAGCAAGGCTAAAAACTGCAAAGGCTGGATCAGCGGTCATCTTGTGCCCTTTGAAGACCATGAAGGATGAGACTGAATATTCACTCGTGGTCACCCATAGAATTACCGACAAGTCGTACAACCCGCTTTGCTCGGGCCCGGACGATCCTTCGACCAGGGATGTAGTCATAGCTTTCAAAACCACGTTTGCCGGGTTGAGGGTAACAGGCTCCATGCCGCCTCCTGGAGCTGTTGATGTCCCGACCAACCTTCCAAGACTCCGGGTAACATTTGACAGGCCTGTAGATCCCCGGAGCTTGAAGGAGAGTACAATCAGGGTGACGGCAACTTCAGGGCAAAACGCAGACCTCATGAATGTGGCGCTTGTACAAGACGGAAAAATAATTTCAGCCGAACTTGCAGGACTTATTGGATCCATGGAATACAAGGTCGAGGTGGATACGGACATAAGGGCAATGGAAGCAGGCCAAAGGTTGCTCGTGCCGTATTCCTATACCTTTACGACCACCGAAGGTCCTGACCTCGATCCTCCGAAAATCGCGAACGGGCCTGATCTGGATGTCAATGATACCTGGGCCGACTTGAAATTCGAGACTGATGAACCGGCCCTTTGCAGCATGGACTATGGTTTGTCTAATCTGCATTCCAATGGCCGGAGCGGAGGATACAGGTCTGAATCAATGACACAAGCCTTTGACGTGCCAATTGACAGTCTGTTGCCGGAAAGTCATTATTTCCTGACCGTGACCTTGGAAGACATTGTCGGCAACCAATCGGATCCGTTCAAAATGGAGTTTACCACCCTGCCGCCCCAAGGCAGACCCGTGATCACCGAAGTAATGGCCAATCCGGTCGGCCCGGCATCGAGCGAGGCTCCACTGGAGTATGTCGAGGTGTACAACGCGGGTTCGGGGCCGCTGGATCTTTCAGGTTGGTTCATCGACGATCGGGGGGACGGTAACGGCGCAGACCTCTTGGTACCGGACCAGGCAGGAGGTAGCATGGTCATCTTACCGGGCAAGAGAGCGCTTTTGGTCGCATCCTCGTACTACGGCGCATACGATTTGCCTGAAGATGTGCTGTTGATACGATGTGACGACGGCAAGATAGGTGCCGACGGGCTTTCCCAATCGGATTCGGTTGAACTCTACGACCAGGATCCAGGTAATGGAGGCGAGTTGATGACGAGTTACGGCGGATGGATCAATGCCTCCAGGGACGGCGTGTCCGTGGAGAGGAAGTCCGTATCGAAAACCGATATTCCGTCTAGTTGGATTTTTGGTACCTTGGGAGGAACTCCGGGCAAGGCCTGGCCCGGACAGGACCTTTAACGGTAAAAAAAAGACTTCGTGTCGAGTGCTTGAATACTATTACCTGCTGTGATAGTTAATTGAAGATGTAAGCGACTTGTTTCCGAAAGGCAGGAGGATTAAATGTCCGGCCATAGTAAATGGAGTACTATCAAGCACAAGAAGGGTGCGGCTGATGCGAAGAGGGGTAAACTCTTCAGCAAGTTGATACGCGAGATAACAATCGCAGCGAGGAACGGATCTGATCCCGGAGGTAATCCCAGGCTTAGAAGCGCCGTGCTGGCCGCCAGATCTGCAAACATGCCCGGTGACACGATAGACAGAGCAATCAAGAAAGGCTCGGGCGAACTCGGGGGCGCAGACAGCCTCGAGGAAGTCATCTACGAGGGGTACGGCCCGGGTGGAGTGGCCATACTTCTTGAAGTAGTCACGGACAACAAAAAGCGAACCGTGGCCGAGATTAGGCACCTGTTCAGCAAGTACAACGGGAATCTGGGTGAAAACGGTTGTGTGGCCTGGATGTTCACCAAGAAGGGACTGATCGCGGTCGACAAGAACTCGGCCGACGAGGACAAACTCATGGAAGTGGCGCTGGATGCCGGGGCCGAGGATATTTCCGATGAAGACGATCACTTTGAGGTGACGTGCGACCCGAGTGTATTTTCAGAGTTACGGGATGCGATACAAGCAGCCGGAATAGACATGCTTTCTGCAGAGATAACAATGATCCCGAGCACTACCGTGGAACTCGATGGAAAGCCGGCCCAGACCATGCTCAAGTTGATGGAGAAATTGGACGACCACGATGATGTACAAAACGTGTACGCCAACTTCGACATCGACCCCGCCATCATGGAGGAGGCTGCCGGGTGACCCGTTATCTCCAGTCTTGGATGGAACGGATCCCTTGATTATACTGGGTGTCGATCCGGGGAGCAGGCTGACCGGTTGGGGAATCTTGGAAGCCCGAGGTCCGGCCTTTACAAGACACGTTGACAATGGGGTGATTGCCCTTGGTAACGGTGCATTACCCGCAAGGCTGCTGAAGCTCATGAATAGCCTTGAGATGATTGTTTCAAAATACGGTCCCAACGTCGTTGCAGTGGAGGGAGTATTCACGGCAAAAAATGCAAGGAGCGCACTGGTGCTTGGACATGCAAGGGGAGTAGCCTTGCTCGTGGCGGCAAAGAACTCTCTCGATGTATTCGAGTACGCACCGGCTAAGATCAAGAAGGCTATTGCAGGCTCGGGCAGGGCCGAGAAGTTTCAGGTGCAGACCGCGCTTCAACTCGTCCTGGGACTTCCCGAACCGGCCCAGGCCGATGCAGCGGACGCACTGGCGGTCGCCTTTTGCCATGCCTCTAACATGTGCCGGGAAAAGATTCTGAAGGGTGTATCGACATGATAGCCATGCTCTTTGGAAAGATAGCGCGAAAGCGCGCAGATGAAATTGTATTGAATGTATCAGGAGTGGGTTACAGGGTCTCTTGCTCCTTGAGAACCGCTGCAGAACTTCCGGAAGTCGGAAAAGAGACAACGGTTCACATCGTTACCATAGTGCGTGAGGATGCATTCAACCTGTACGGCTTCAATGAAGAATCTGAAAAGGATGCATTCAAGCTCCTCATCTCGGTATCTGGCGTTGGTCCCAGGGTGGCCCTGGCGGTTCTTTCAAGGCTTACCGCATCACAGGTAGGCAGTGCAGTGGTGTCAAGGGATCTGGACCTTCTTTGTTCTGTGCCGGGAGTGGGCAAAAAGACCGCAGAGAGAATAATCGTGGATCTCAAGGATAAGATCAAGTTGATTCTGGATCAGGAAACAGGAGGAGCAAGTGATGCGGCACAAAGGCCGCCCGTCCTGAATGACTTGGTGGGAGCACTGGTAAATCTCGGGTACCAGACCAAGACGGCTCAAAGGGTGGCGACTCAATTAAGGGCAAAGGCCGACCAAGGAATGAGCCTGGAGGGTCTGATAAGGGCTGCCTTGCAAAAGCTGGCCATGTAGACCGGCCGTGTAGAAAAGTCCAAAGGTCTGAATAATGGATGGGACACAACTCGGTGATTTGAGGCCTGACGCAACGGCTGAAGACCAAGTACTGGACAGGGCTCTTCGGCCTTCCAGTTTCGGCGAGTACATCGGTCAACATAGGGTCGTGGACAACCTGAAGGTCTTTGTAGAGGCTGCACGTCAAAGGGGCGAACCCTTGGATCACGTGCTTTTATTCGGTCCGCCCGGGCTCGGAAAGACAACGCTCGCCTATGTCATATCCAATACCCTGGATGTCGGTTTTCACCTGACGTCAGGCCCTGCTCTTGAAAAAAAAGGGGACCTTGCAGGACTGTTGACAAAGCTTTCCTACCGCGATGTCCTTTTCATAGACGAAATTCACAGGTTGAATCCAGTGGTGGAGGAATACCTGTACCCGGCGCTCGAGGATTTTTCCATAGATATCATGATGGGAGAAGGCGTGGGTGCAAGGTCCATCAAGATTGATATCAAGCCTTTCACCTTGATCGGGGCCACTACCAGGACAGGCCTGCTCACATCGCCCTTGAGAGATCGCTTCGGCATTGTCGAACGCCTGGATTATTACACCCCGGACGAACTCACGAGCATAATAACCAGGTCGGCATCCCTCCTCGATATTTCCCTCGAAGAAAACGGGGCCGGCGAATTGGCGCGCCGCTCCAGGGGCACCCCCAGGATAGCCAACAGGCTCTTGAGGAGAGTCCGGGATTTTGCCCAGGTGGAAGGCAAAAAACGCATCGACCTGGATGCAGCCACCAGCGCATTGAGCCGGCTTCATGTAGATGCCTTGGGCCTGGAACCCATGGACAGGAACCTCCTTGTGACAATCATCAGAAAGTTCGGCGGCGGACCAGTGGGCCTTGACACGCTTTCTGCAGCACTTGGAGAGGAAAAGGATACACTGGAAGAGGTTTACGAGCCTTACCTGATTCAACAGGGACTCATCGAGAGGACGCCCAGGGGCAGGAAAGCCACTATAAGGGCATATCAGCATCTTGGACTGACCAAAAACAATGACAAGGGGTTATTCGACTAGAAACAATGACCTGACGGGCCAATGGTCTTCTGTCTCAAGGTGTTGGGAGGGAGTCCAATACTATTTCCGTGCCAGGCTCGTCTTCCCAGGTATCGACGCTGTCGAAGAAAGAACGTAAGCGCAGGAAAAAATTATCCCGGTACTCAGAATATGCCTTCTTATACTCCCAAAAAGGTGCACCGACCTGGACCCCGTGAGCCCAGGCAATGCGAACCTGTTCACGTGCAAATACATAGTCTTCAGGCGAGCACTCGCTGCCGCAGTCTTCTCCATTCGAGTTCCACTGGCTGTCATTTTTTCGAAAAGGGAAGGGCTTTGTCGAAGTTCGCCTGTTGTAACGAGAACACGCCATACGCTGTCTTTCCCTGTCGGTTCGTTCCTATTTGTCCGCAGGATCCTTATTTCTCCTTTCCTGCTTTCTCTTTTCCACGCTATCCAGAAAAGCATCCCAGTCCTGCTTTTGCAGCCTGGCTATCTTTCTGTGAGCCTCATCATGGGTTAGGCCAAAGTGTTCTTCAACCACCTGCCAACCGATCTCTATGGCATCCTGCCAATTTTCCAGGTCTTTTTTCGGGTTCAGGTTGTTTGGAAACAACGGCTCCCCGTTCCCGGCCTTCATGAATTCCGGAAGCTCTGAATGCCTTGACAAGGGGAATAGACATGTCATGTGAATGTATTCTTCAAGCTCTTCCAGGTCTTCGTGTTTGACCAGGTATCCAATCTTGTCGATAATCTCTTTCCGGCTGTACCATTGGTATAGCGCTGTGGCCTCTTTCTTTGTCAACATATCGGATAGCCTCCTTCTTGGTGCCCGAACCGGACTGATTACTTTTTTGAAAAGCACTCGTCTGCAGACTTCAGGGAATCATGGTCGCCAATATCGAACCAATGGCCTTTATCGAATACATGGCCATAAACTGCGAGCCTGTGTATTAGCCAGGATACATAATTACCCGGGGCATCGCTGTTTCCTCCAAGGTCCAGGTATTCCCGGACCAACGGCAACGAGGCCCCGGACAAGACATACAAGCACAGGGCGAAATCCCTGGATCTCGGCTCGGATGGTTTTTCTTCAAAGCTCGATATTCTCTGATCAGCCTCCAGCTTAACCACGCCGAATCGCTTTACTTCATCCAATGAAGCGGCTGTCCTTACACCAATGACAGGTGCAGACCTGAGCCTGGAGAGGGTGCAAAGAGGGTTCAAATCGAAGTCGAACAGGTTATCTCCTGCTGCAATAAGAAGATCTTCCCTTTTTTCCATGAGTTCGATCATCATCCTGATATCACCCACTGCACCCAGCCGGTCCTCTTCACAGGTCGAACCGTCATCATGCAGGGAAATAGGTAAATCAAAGGAGCCTGCTTCTTGCCAATCCTTGAATTGGTCTACAAACTTGTGGTTGGTGACAACATGGACATGCTCGACCCGGGGCACTTGCTTCAACCTGTCGATAAGCCAATCGATTACCGGCCTGCCTCCAACTTTCAACAAGGGTTTGGGCCTGTCCTTGGTGAGTGGATACAGCCTTGTGGCATAACCTGCAGCCAGTATCAAAGCCTTCATGGATCAGGGGGTTTACATGACCGGCCATTTCAAGTCAACCCTTTGTACTTCGTGGCAATTCCGATTACCGGCAAGGTGATTGCTCAAAAAGTTGAAAAAAGGTGCCTCCCAGAAATTCATTTCATATTTCATATAGCGTATTTTCGGTAGGACGGCACAAAGCGTATCAGTAATTTTGTAGAATTCACCTGCTCACATGCCAAGCAGCTATTTACAGTAATATTTTTAATCTTTTGAAGAATCGCTCTTCTTGGACTTTGACGATCCGGGCTTTGAATCGGAAACAGGGTTCGACTTGGGCTTGGAATCATGGCTGGAATCAGAACTCGGACTCGAGGCTTTCTTACCGGCATAGTCGGTCACGTACCAACCTGTTCCCTTAAGCTGAAAGCTGGATTGGGAAATCAGCTTGGTGAGCGGACCGCCGCATTTTTCACACTTACGCAGAGGTCTTGCATTTATCTTCTGAAAAACCTCGTAGTGAGCATTGCATCTTTGGCATTGATATTCATAAATAGGCATGACCCATACCTCCTTCGAAACAATGTAGCCATATAGCACTATTGCCGGTCGACATCAAGCCCGCTTTCCTGGACAAATCATCAAAATACGATAACCTCCCGGCCATTACCGGGAATCCACGAAAATATCTGCCTGATTCTCTGATTTTTTCACCTGAAACCATTAATTCTCCCTATCACTCACCTTGGACAACCGCCTATATTATTAATTTGTCCACATCTTCCCTGTTGTCAAGAAGAAGAGTCAGAGCAGAATGAAAATCCGGCAAAGGAACCTGCAGTTACGCAAAGCAGTGTTCCACAGGGATGTTGGATTGCAATTATTTAAGTTCTGTTATCTGCTTCTCCACCAGGCTGCGGTATGGAGCTTCTTTGGGAGCATATTTCAGACATTTCTTAAATGCCTCAAGTGCTTCTTTTCTTTTACCTGTTTTCAAAAGAGCGACACCCAGGTTTCTCCAAGCGTCCGGAAATTCAGGACCAGCCTCGAGGGCCTTCCTGAACGCACTGATTGCCTGATCCATTTCACCCAAGGCAGCCCTTGCAAGACCAAGGTAATAGAATATATCCGGATTTGCAGGCGAAAGCCTGGCAGCCTCTTCATACAGCCCGGCCACCTTTGCAAGATTTCTTCCCTTCCTGTGCAGGAGCAATGCCTTTGAAAAAAGGGCCTTGCTGCATCCGGGATCAAAGGAGATCGCCTTGTCATACAATTCCATTGCATGCCTTGTCTCTCCTTTTGATGCAGACATCCCTGCAAGAGCTGTAAGGGGCCCGCAGCATCTTGGACAGCTCCTGCGGGCCGTGGAGTATGCCTTGTATGCCTTGTCGGACAGCCCCCCGCTCTCCATGGCCCTGCCAAACAGCAAGGCCGCGAGATAATTCCTATTCATTGCAGGTTCGATTACTGCGGCAGCCTTGGCAGGTTTCCTCGAGTGCAAGTACACCTCGGCCAACAAAATCCTAACCGAGACCAGGCCCGGATCAAGGCCTATTGCTGTTTCAAGGAGACGAACGCCTCCTGCCGGATCGTTCGGACACCCCTTCAGCCTGCATGACCTTCTAAACAGCATTTCAAGGCCCTTTGCCGCAGACATTACTGCATCAATCGATAAGACCTTGGCTTGCTTCCCGCCCGTTTTTCCCAAAAGCTTCGATTGGATTTCACCGGACAGCTCATGGCCTACGGAAACCGGGTCTTTTGCAAACAAGGTCTTGCCGAATCTGTAGTTACAAGCCCTTCTCCCTGTCGGCTCTGCCGTTATTTCCAGCATGAACCCCTTTGGCTCAAGAGTCTTTGAGACCTTGCCTGAAACCACCACGTCTGCCTCGGCCCTGTCCGCAGGGACCCTTGGATAGCCTACTATCTCTTCAGCTTCGCATTGAAATAGGGCCTGCTCCGTATCGTAAAGAGATATGGGCAACACTCCCGGAACCATTGACAGCAAATCCTGCCATGTTACAAGAGTCACAGCCCAACCAATCTCTGGTTGATCTTCAACACCTGATATCATGAGGGCCGTGCGGATAGGACCCTTGCATGGTCCTGCATCGGCAGGCCGTGGAAAAGCAAGCAGGAAAACAAGCATGATCCACTCAAACTTTTTTAAAGCCTTACTGTTCGAAATCACTAAATCCATGGTTCATGCTCCGGCTTCCAACCAAGCCGTCATTCATACCGGCTGTTCCAGCCAATATAGGTTAGACAAGTTTGGCCGGACAGGTCAACCCTGAAGCAAGTCAACTATTGTTCGTTCGTGGAGAGCCCGGGGTCACGAACAGGGATATGCACTGACGTCAGCGTCCAAAAGGGATTCTTCAACAAGCCCTTGAAGACCCGGGCTGCGGGCCCGAACAGAGGCGATGCGAGTGCAACCCCAATACCTACACCGGCCCCTGACAAGGAAGGCCGCGAGATAATTGCATTTACGAGTTTTCGCCGGGGTCTTGGCGAGCCCTTGCCCCACCGCCCTTGCCCCACCGCCCTTGCCCCAAAATGCCCCCTGACATCAACCTCGGTCGGGTATCAGAACAGGGGAAGTAACAAGGCATGCATTGCCTGTAACCCTTGGCCGGCCGCCGGTCCTGCACTAATGTTTGACAATCCATGATCCTATGGGCATGATCCACCAGCTTTTCAGGTCATTGAACGAAAGAAGAAAAAAGAAAGGAGTCTAATGAAATGAGTTACATGAAACGAAATATTTCAAAGATGGCATTTGGCCTCTTGTTCCTGGCCTTCGGCTCCATGTCATGTTCCCCGTCCAATACGAACGAGAGTGGAAGAAAGGTGATATTCATACACATCAATGATATACATTCCCATCTCCTTGGTTTCGGCCCAAACCTTGATTACACGCCGGACACGACAAACGACGACGATACCCTGGGCGGAATAGCCAGGATAGCCACCAAGATGAAAGAGTTGCGCCAGGAGGCGGGAGATGTGCCGGTGTTGGCCATGGATTCGGGAGACTTCACCATGGGCACAATGTTCGAATTCCTATGGGGTACTAATACGCCGGAAATGCGCTTCCTCAAGGAACTCGGGTTCGACGCCACCACGATTGGCAACCACGAGTTCGACTTCGGTCCCGGAGCCCTTGCCGATTACCTGAACAAGGCCATTGATCTCGGTTACAAGATCCCGGTAATTTCTTCCAACCTGGTATTTTCCAAAGAATCAAATGCCGACGACGGACTCGAGGCCCTGGTGAAAGACGGAGAAATTCAGGACACAAAGATATTCACTTTGTCCAACGGCCTGAAGATTGGCGTGTTCGGCCTCCTTGGAAAGGATGCAATCGCATCGGCCCCGTTTGCAACCCCTGTGACCATTGCCGACCCAATAGAGACTGCAAAGGCCAAGGTAAAGGCCCTGAAACAAGAGGGAGCAGACATGATCGTATGCCTTTCACATTCCGGGTTATGGGACAACCCGGCAAAGAGCGAGGACAGGATTTTAGCGGTACAGGTTCCGGATATCGATGTAATACTTTCGGGCCACTCCCATACATTGACCACCAAACCCTTGATAGTGGGAAATACCGTGATTATACAGGAACTCTGTTACGGCCAGTACCTTGGCAGACTCGAGATGCAAGAGAGCAAGGGAAGGTTCAAGTTAGTCGAGTATGAGCCAATACTCATGGACGATTCCATCAAGGGAGATGAGGTCATTACATCCGAAGTCAACAGCCTGGTCGATGACATCGACAAAACAGTTTGGAGCAAGATGGGCTTGTCCCATGACACGCCCCTTGCAGAAACGAACTTTGATCTCAAGAGAATCGAGAAAAAAGAGAATAATCTCTATGACCTTGTGGCTGACGCATTCCTTGCGAGTGTTTCCGCAGTCCAACAGCAGGATCCGCCGAAAGTGGCGGTCGAGGCTGAAATACGCGCAGATGTACTCAAGGGAAAAACAGGAAAGATATCTGTCATGGACGCGTTCAGGACCATGCCCCTCGGGTCCGGGCCTGACAAGAATATCGGCTATCCCCTGGTGACATTCTTCATCAATGCCAAGGAACTCAGGGCAGGCCTGGAAGTAAACGCCAGTGTGGTGGATTCCGGCCTTGCAGGGGGAAATTATTACCTCGCGGTTTCCGGTATGAGATACGAATATGATCCCAAGGCCCCCCTTTTCAACAGGGTAAAGGCCATCTATCTCTCCAACGGCCAGGGAGGGTACGAGGACAAGCCTATCGATTTTGAAGATGAAAATACTTTGTATAAAATTACGGCAACCTTGTATGTTGCTTCTCTAATCGGTTCGGTCACACAAATGACGGGCGGGGCCCTGGTTATCACACCCAAGGACGAAGATGGTAAACCTGTTCAGGATCTTACCAAAAGATTGGTCGACGCAGATCCCTCGACTACCGAGGTGGAAGAATTAAAGGCATACCAGGCCTTGTTCATGTACCTCCAGTCTCAGGAAGACACGGACAATGACCAGGTGCCGGACATTCCGGATGATTACAAAAAACCTGATGGGCAGAACAGGGCAGCCCCAATCTCTCAATAATCATCCGGATCATCGGGAATAACCATTGTCTTGAAAATTTTATATGTCATACATGATTTTCTGCCCCGCCACAGAGCCGGCGTGCAGATTTATGTTTCCAGGTTGGCCAAGGCAATCCAATCCAGGGGACACCGGGCCTGGATTTTCTACACCAGGGAAGATCCGTTGATGCCGGCGTACAACTTGTCCTGGAGTAAATACCAGGGACTGAACCTTGCCGGGGTCCAGAGGCCCTGGGTATCAAGCTTTGAAAAAACATGGCACGATACAAGAATGAATGAAGTCTTCATCCGGGTTCTGGACAGGGTAAAACCCGAACTGGTACATATACATCACTTGCAGCATCATTCCATGGGATATGTTAAAATAGCCAGGTCGAGACACGTGCCTGTTGTAATCACGCTACACGACTATTACATGCTTTGTCCTTCTCCCACAGGAGGCCAGCTTTTCAATTACACAGGAAAAGCATGTCCGGGCCCGACGCTCGATGCATGTGCGACCTGTCTTTCAGGCAGCCCGGGTTCGCAGGGCTCTCTCTTTTCCGTTCTTGCCTCCAAGTTCTTCGGCCTGGCTGAAAAAGTGTCTTTCGGAGTATGGCCTGAAATAATCGAGAGGGGGCCTTTGAAGAAACTCACCTTTACCATGAGAAAACAAGTCATAACATCCCGCCGCTTAGCCGATGTAACCCAAAAACAGGTATACAGCCGAATGACAGGAGCAAGAGCCGCAGTACGCAATGCGAGCATATTGATAGCCCCGTCCAGGCACATGAAAAGAAAGGCCATAAACATGAAGCTGGTCAGGGCAAGGCGCATACTACAAATGCCGTACGGTTTTCCCGTGGTTTCGGAAAGGATGTCCAGGCAGGTACAGGCCGGCGGTGAGCTGAAAATTCTGTTTATAGGCACATATACCAGGTACAAGGCGCCTCACATCCTGGTTGAAGCAGCCAATAGATTGGCCCATCCAAGGCTGAAGATAAGGATGTTCGGCAATCAAAGAGTGGATCCCGGGTACGTCATGGAATTGGAAAGCAAGAAAAAAGGAAACCCGGGAATAGAAATCCTTGGTGAGCTGAAATCCGCAAGAGAAGTATACAAGGCAATGGCATGGGCCGACCTGCTCGTGGTTCCGTCGACCTGGGAAGAGAATTGGCCCCTTGTCATAGGCGAGGCCTTTTCATCAGGCTTGCCTGTTGCTGCTTCCAACATCGGCGGTTTGAGGGAACTCTTGAAAAACGGCAGGTACGGCCCGTTGTTCAGGCCCGGCTCGGCAACACATCTCGCAGCAACCTTGAAAAGTTTTCTGGATCACCCTGAAAAGATTTCAAGGCTGTCTTCGAATTTACCCATGCCCTTGAGCATTACAAGGGACTGCACCGACCATCTCAACCTGTATAGACGCTTGATTTCCCGGCATGCAAATTGCTAATGCAAGAGAAACGACAAGAGGAACAGGAAAACTTGAAGCTTGACAAAAAAATATTAGCCATGGTCATAAGCCATGGAAGGCCTGATTCTTTGAAACGCTGTATCCAGGGTTTGCATCTTTCAAATACAAGACCTGATTGGCTCTATATACTTGACAATGGAATTGGGAGCAGAGAACAGGATCTGTCCGGTCTATATCCAGGCCCCATCAAACCCGTTGAAATCCGGTCGAAAGAAAACCTTGGGTTTGCAGGTGGCGTTAATTACCTTCTCGGCCATGTTAAAAAGCTCTCATGGGACTTTCTGTTCCTCTTGAATGATGACGCGGTAGTGCACGAAGGTTGCCTCGGGTCTCTTGTTGAAACAACAGTAAACCTTGGCCACGAAGCTATACTCGGTCCCCTGGTCCGTGAACTGGAAAGGCCCTGGAAAATAGAGTCGTCAGGCATTGCAGTAAACAACAAGACATTCAGGATCCGCCAGTTACACGAAATGCCGGAAAAGAAAATAGTGTCCAGAGCCGCTGTTTCAGGATGTTCAATGTTTATTCCCAGATCCATCATAGAAAAGCTGGGCGGCTTTGATTCAAAATATTTCATGTACTTCGAAGACATCGACTTTTGCCTGAAAGCCAGCAGGGCCGGTATTGAAATCCTGGTTTCAAGGGATGCCCAGGTGTTTCACGAAGGCGGGAGACTGGGTGGGCCGAAAAAAGTATACTATTCGACAAGAAACCAACTGCGCCTGGCCAAAAGGAACATGGATGGTACCGGGTTCATATTTGCAGCGCCCTTCATACTTGCCTTTAACCTTGCAGCTTCATTGAGGCGTAAACAAAGGCACGCAGGCGGGGCAGGCAATGGGGCGCTACATTCGAGGCTTACCGCTTTTTTTCATGGAGCGGCCGATGGATTGAAAGGTCTTACGGGCAGGGGGGAATGGTGATGACCGGGTCAAAACAGGTGCTTGTTGTCATCCCTGCCCTGAACGAGGCACCAAGGATCGGGAAAGTCATAGAAGCGGTTAAAAAAAACCTGGAACATGCCCGTATCCTCGTGGTCGACGATTTTTCCAGGGACAATACCAAGCAAATCGCCGAAGATACAGGTGCAATGGTGCTGCGCCATCCATTTCACCTGGGTTACGGCGCTACCTTGCAAACAGGTTACAAGTACGCATTACAACAAGGTTATACAGGCCTGGTTCAGCTCGATGCGGATGGTCAGCATGTTGCAGCCTATCTGCCCCGATTGCTTGGCCCGGTCAAGAGAGGGGAGGCTGACGTGGTCCTGGGCTCCAGGTACGCCGGGGTAGGACATTACGAGGGGCCCTTATTCAAAAAGATCGGCTCTCTTCTATTTGCCCGGCTTGCGTCCCTGCTGGCAAGACAACGGATAACAGATCCTACGTCAGGTTTCAGGGCACTGTCCAAAAAGGCGATCGCCATATGCTGCGCGGATTCCTTTCCAACGGATTTTCCCGATGCAGACACCCTGGTACACCTGAAACGTGCGGGCCTGACCATAATGGAGATTGGTGTAGAGATGAGGGCAAGTCCTGACAAGCCTTCCATGCACCATGGATTGTCACAAGTTTATTATGTTTACAAGATGTTCCTCTCGACCCTGGTCGTCATGACCAGGGGTAGGGCGAAAAAGGAGAATTGAAAATGCCTCTTGTCCAGCGTGTGATGGCACTCGCCATCGGGGTCGGACTCATGCTCCTGGTCGTAGATTTGGTAAGGAGAAGGAAGCTCAAGGAGGAATATTCCGTATTGTGGTTGCTCCTGGGGTTTACCGTCCTCATACTTGCAGCATGGTTTCCGCTTGTAAGATTTCTGGGAGGATTTCTGCACGCCTCGACTACTGCGACCATACTCTTTTTCGGCATGATTTTTCTTGTGTTTATCGCACTTCATTACTCGGTCAAGATCTCCAAACTGACCCAACAAGTCAAGGAGCTGGCCCAGGAAGTAACATTGCTCAAGGCTGAAATCAGCAAGCACGGGAGATCAAACGGTTGAAAAGGTCCTGCTCCGCAATAGTGGTCAACTGGAATTCCGGGCATGACCTTGCAGACTGCCTGGACTCGTTGCTCGCCCAAAACAGACCCTTTGATGAAATAATCGTGGTGGACAACGGATCTACGGACGGATCTGATCGTGCGGCAATGGAAAAGGGCATCAGCTTTTACAAGTTACAACACAATCAGGGCTTTGCATCCGCGGCAAACCTGGGCGCAACCAAGGCTGAAAGCGCTTTTTTGGCATTTATCAATCCTGATGTTGTCTTGGATCCATACTGGCTGGAACATATGCTGGATCCATTCGACAAGTTTGGAAAAATCGGCCAGGCAGGTGGAAAGGTACTTTTTGAAGATGCTCCTTATAAAGTTGAAAACACCGGTCACCTGATGTTCTTCGACGGCCTAAACAGGGCCAGGAGCAGGGGAAGGAGAGATCTCAATGTTATTGACGAGCTTGGGCCGCCGTTCTTCCCGAGCGGGTGTGCCGCTGTTTACTTGAAAAAGGCATTTGATGCTGCAAATGGTTTTTGTGAAGAGATGTTTGCCTTTGGAGAAGATGCGGATCTTGGGATCAGACTGAGGATGATGGGATATGACTGCGCCTATGTTCCAAAGGCTATTTCCAGGCACAAGCTGTCCAATTCAGCCGGCAGATGGTCGGAAAATAAAGCCTACCTGGTGGAAAGAAATAGGATCTGGGTGCTCACAAGGACATTTCCCTTGGCGGCATTTATTTTCAGTCCAACATTCACCACATTCAGGCATATACTCCAGTTAATCGCAATTTTGAAAGGAAGGGGCGCACCCGCAAGGTTCGTGGATTCAAGTGGAGCCTATGAACTGGCCAAAACAGCACTTCGCGCATACAGGGATGCCCTTGCAGGTCTGCCCGGGCAAATAGTCAAAAGAAGGGAATTCCGCAGGTCCCGGCCATGGCCTGACCTGGAATTCTATAGGTGGCTGATACAGTACAGAGCCGATCCTGTGGACCTTGCAATGGGAGAATGAGCGTTGAGATTACTCCTTGTCAACCCGCCGCTTCCTTCGGGGCTTTCCTCGAATTTCTTGCTCCCGCCCTTGGGGCTTGCGTACCTTGCATCTGTTGCATCGAGCAGCGGACATGAGGTATCTATTCTGGATTGCCCTGCTCTTGGAATCGAAATGGATGATCTTGCCGGCCATGTTCAACCAGGCGGTTTTGACATAATAGGCCTGACCGGAACATTTCAACAGGCAAAGGAGGTAGCTGATGCTGCGCAAATCCTCGGTGCAAAATCCAAGTTCCTTATTGCAGGCGGGCCGTACGCCACGTCCGCACCGGAAGATTTCTTTTCCAGGGTGAGCAAGGTCGACCTGTTGGTGCGCGGTGAGGCTGAAGATCTTTTACCTGAACTCATGTCCACATTGGAAAGGGGAGACGATCCATCAAATCTGGACGGTGTAGCCCTTCCAAACAGGCCGGCCGCCATCAGGCGGCCGGGGCCAAACCCGGACAGGCTGCCCAGGCCTGCAAGGTGGATGTTGCCATGGAAAAATTACAGGCATCCCCTGGCCGAATCCAAGCCCATTGCGACCATGATTACATCAAGGGGATGCAGCCATGCATGCACGTTCTGCGACAGGTCTGTTACCGGCAACAGGTGGAGAGCCAGGGAACCCGATGACGTAGTGGACGAGATGCTCGAGCTTGTTGCAGCAGGTTACCGGCAAACAATAATTTATGACGACGATTTCCTGGCCGACCCGGAAAGGGCCGCCAAGATCTGTGAAGGCCTGTGCATGGCAGGCTCACCCATATCCTGGTCCTGCGAGGCAAGACCGGAGAAGCGCGATAAGGCTCTGTACAAATTTTTGAAAAGGGCCGGGTGCAGACAAATAGCTTTTGGCGTCGACGCTGGAACGCAGACCGGGCTCGACGAGCTGAAAAAGGGCCTGGATGTGAACGAGATAGAGATAGAGTTCAGACATGCAAAAGAGTCGAACCTGGATATCCTCGCGTACTTCATAATAGGCTTGGAGAGCGAACCGCCCTTACGACTCGATTGCCTGAAATACGCATTGAAACTCGATCCTGACTTTGCCCAGTTCTCTGTCCTGGAGGCATATCCCGGAAGCTCGCTTTGGAGAAAATGGCGCGGAATGGAAAGAGACGTTGAACAAAAAGCCGTGCTTGGGCCGGCTGACCTGGGACCAGGAAGAAAAAACGTTTATTATCCTGCAAACGTACTGAAAAAGGCGCTGAAAAGGTCGTACATCGGCTTCTATGCAAGACCTGGTTACATGCTCAGGCGGATGGCAGGAGTTTCCAGCCTTGTACAGCTTTCAGGTCTTGTACAAGCCGCCGAAAGGCTCGCTTCCTGGTCACTTGGACTCAAATGAAAAAGAAAACGCCGGGATTGCTGCACGTGGTGCCGTACTTTGATGGTGCGGATGCATACGGCGGAATCCCAAGGGTGGCGGCCGGCCAGGTATGGGAACTCTCGAATCGCGGATACGAGGTGACAGTTTGCACAACAGATGCAAGGGACGCCGACAGGAGACACCCTGCCTCTAAAAAGAGCATCATGTACAACAAGAGCAAGGTCCACTATTTCAAAAACATGAGCAACGGACTTGCCTACAGGCAAATCTTTCTGCCTCTAAAGGGCCTTGCCTGGCTATGGGACAATGTCTGCAATTTTGATGTGGTTCACCTGCACGGCTACAGGAATCTTTTAAACGAGGTGGCTGCGACTGCTGCAAGGAAACACAGGATTCCTTATGTAATACAGGCCAACGGAACCGTCCCAAGAATCGAGCGAAAAAAAACCGTAAAGTTGCTGTATGACCTGGTGATTGCAAGAAAAACCATGCAGGGATGCAGTATGGCAATAGCTGTTTCCGAAGCTGAAAGGTCACAATATGTGCAGGCAGGCCTGGACCCTGCCCGTGTTGCGCTGGTGCCGAACGGTCTTGACCCGGCAGAGTTCAAAGACCTTCCGTCCAGGTCCGAGTCCAGGAGGAAACTCGGCATAGGCCCTGGAGAAAAAATTATTGCATTCCTTGGCAAGGCAACTCCAAGAAAAGGCATTGATACACTTGTAAAGGCTGTTTCAAGTCTGAAACCGGATTACGGTTTGAGGCTCGTAATCAGTGGAAGCGACATGGGAGGCGTAAAACCTGCGCTTCAGTTGGCTGCACGGCTTGGTATCGAAAGCAGGATTGCCATGCTGGGCCCGGTGGAAGGAAAGGAACGCTTGTCATTGCTTGTAGCTGCTGATGTCAGCGTGTACGCGGGCCGGGATGAAATTTTCGGCATTTCAGCCTTCGAGTCGATAATGTGCGGCACGCCTGTAATCGTTGCTTCCGACTCTGGGTGTGGCGAATGGGCCAAAAAGACAGGCTGCCCGTGGCTAATACGGCCAGGGGATGCGGTAGCATTGGCTGAATGGATCGAACGTATTCTGGGCGAGCCTTCCAAGGCCGGTTCGACAGTGAGGCTTGCCCGTGAATTCGTCAAGAGGGAACTTTCCTGGGGACAGGTGACGGATTCTCTGGAAAAGGTGTACATAAAGGCGCTTGAAATCGTTGCCTGATAATACCGTCAGTACCAAGTTTTTTAGTGTTCAGCTTTCAAGATTGTTTTGTACGCACGTGTAATTTCTTGTTCGAGGACAGGATGTTGTTTTTCTTGCAACGAAATAATATCAGGGCAAGTATTCCTCCTACAGCAAACCTCCCCAACTCTCGTACCTACACCGGGGTTTCTTTGGTTGCTTGAGCTTCCTACTTCCCGAAGTGCCGGAAGAGAGCACGCTGTTAAGCCCGATCTCGCCGAAAGACGGCGTGAGAATCTGGTTCGGAGCTTCTTCCGGAACCACCACTTTTGCCACTCCACCGGTTCCCGGCAGGCCGGTGCTGATGATAGCGGTGTTTCCTCCCACCAGCGTTCCTGCATGCATGTTCAGGATATTGACCCCGTAAAGGTAACGCAGCCATTCCATGCATCCAAAACCAGGGGCTCCTCCGACCACCGGCTCATTGGCAGTAAAATATACCTGCCCGAATACAACCGCCGGAGTACCGGTGACCTTTTTGTTCGGCCCGAGGAGCAACCTCGAGGCACAGCATCCTGTTGTACAGTATTCGTCCGGGTCGCATCCCGCATCATATGGCGATGCCATCTCACCGGTCATCTTGGATCGCAGGATGGTCTCGTTGGCACTGGACGGGCTGACCGTAGGTGAATAGGTATTCCTCAAGGCAAAAACCCATTCCTGGCGACCACGCCTGTTTGCCGGCAGGGGCCCTGTGGGCGTGCCCATATCCGATATGTCATCCGGGTTTCCGGTAGTGACCACCAGGATGACACTTCCATCTATATCGCGGACAAGGGCAGGTGCCACAACTATTGGCTCCCTGGATACCTGCCAGCCTGTGCCCTGGTACTGGTCCCAGAAATCATTCTGGCCGTCAGGTATCTGCCAGTACTGCCATGCAGGCTGGGTGTTGGCAGGATCAGCACGTATATACTTCTCCTGGGGACCTGCAGGGTCCCACAGGCCGTTTCTTGCTACCAGTTTGAAAAGCCTGCCTTCGGAATTGCCGAACCATATCTCCTTAATACTGGAAAAGGTGCCGGACCCGAGAGCCACAGGCTCACCTGTCAACGATTCACGGGTAAACGAACACTTGGTTGCCGGGCATCCTACACTGCCGCACCTGCACAGGCCGTCCACCTTGTCGCGCCATATAAGGTCCCTGGTATTCAAATCCACGATATAGAAGTACTGGCCTATTTCCCCTGGCGTGTCTTCCGGCGCATAGCCGCCTGGAAAAGCCATTATTGGAATCTTGCCATCCCTTGCGCCGCCGATTGTCAAGAACAGGTGTCCGAGTAAAGGCTTGCTCCAGGTTATCCCGAGATTCTCGAAGCGATCCGTCTTGCCTGTTATTTTTTCATCGAAAGGTACATTTGCTGCACCTGAGGCCAACCTGGGAGAGTACTCGCCTATGAAACCGGGCGGCTGGTTGTTCTGTAGCTTTGTAGCATTGGTAATATCCAGTGCCCAGTAACTCCTGCCGCCCCTGGTGCCGCCTGCAAGGACCCGGCGATACTCGTCGAGGCCCGGAAAATACAGGTCTTTCACGACCGGCGTGGCATCCACGTAAAAATGCTTGCCCTCGAGAAGAGGAACCTTCATCGGTTGCAGAGTCACCGGATTTATTTGTGTGTAGTAATCCTTGCCCTCCAAGGCCTGGTCTGTCCATATGCCGCTCATTCCCGGCAGGTATCGCAAGTTTTTCAGTACTGAATACGGCACATAGCTCCAGAGTGCTCTCCTTGTCCAGGTGCCTGAATGTGCAGTCACTGCATCATCAACCACGAATGCATGGACCTGGCCGTCTCCTGTTGCAACGAATGCCATTGTGGCATCCCTGCCGTCCGGATCGCCCGCATAGTCCTCAACAAAAGTCTGCCAGGCATCATCTCCTGCTCCCCGCGGCGGTCTGGCAATCACCACCTCTGAGTGCAACACCTCGCCCGGCAAGCAGTCGCCCCCAGCCGGCATGATACCTATTCCAGCTTCTGACGGCCTGGGGCACTTGAGTCTATTGACAACCTTCTGTACCTCTGCATTTCTGGGCAACTCCATTATTTCGCGCAGCCTGTTGAAGTTGGCAGGCTGTGTAATATCCACAAGGTTCCAATTCGGGGGAAAAGCAGAATATATCGGCCTTGCCTTGGGAAGGCTGAAGAGTTCCCATGTACTTACTGTAGGGCCGTCTATGGGAGCGAAATATTCCCTGTTATTAACTGCATCGAATGTCAGCCTGACCCTCCTTCTTTTCATCTCGAGGCGCCAGGGAGTCTTGGCCTGCACATCCACTCCTGCCCCGGCTGAAGCGGTCTGCCCGATCCTGAACACCGGGTCCACTATGTAGTACAGGGGATCCACGAGCGGCCCTTCAGGGGCCCTGGCCCTTACCACTGCCGGTGGCTGGTGCCTTGCAAGAACCTGGTGCTCCAGTATGGGACGAAAAACCCTTTCTCTTATGGCATCCCTGACTTGCTGCACCATTTGCCTGTCGTTCCATCCTTCTTGGCCTGCAACATCAGTAGTGCCGTGCTCCAAATCGACCCTGATATAGTTGGCGTTGTACGTTGCCGTGTAGTACTTGGTGACGTCAGTGTTCTCGTGCTCGATGGAACTCGTGTCGCCCGCGGTGTGCATAGCCGTAAGTGTCGCATTCGCCCCTGCCTGGCCCCTAAGTAATGTATCCAGCCGGTCCTCTGTGTTCAAGGCGACCACGAAAGTCTTGACATGGAGCCCGAAGCCCTGGAGAGGGCCCGTGCCTTCCGCATTCAGGCCGGCAGCCAACCGGCTGATGACCGTGCTCGAACAGTCATAGTTGCCGCATTCCTCCAAAGATGGTGCGCTGCCGGTAATCAGCAGGATATAAGTTTGCCTGCACGTCTTGAACGGATCGTTGACATCGGACAAATCGATCATGATCTGGGCATCTCGGAGCAGGGCCGAGAGCGGTGCCCTGCCTGCCAGGTTGTTCCTGAAATCCTTCCTCGTTCGCCGTCCGGTGTTGGGAGGAGTTCCCTGTACGTTCTGTCCCGATGCGGTTTCAGCCGCATCCAGTAGGGTAGCAATGATCAGGTCGTTTGTTTCTTTTTCCGATCTCTGGCAATTGGCTGTGTCAAAGCTCGCACACGTTCTTGGAACAACGTAGTTTCGTTCTCCATCCTTGGTGTACAGGCTTGCAAACGGCACGCTCAAGTACGCATCTGCACCATAATCGCCCCTGCCGTCAGTGAATCCCCATGCCCTCAATGGAAAGTCATTCCAGTCCCCGGGATCGTTGTCGAGCAACATGAGCCCGAACCTAATCTGTGAACCGAAGTTGTTGCCATTCGCAGTCTCTTTCCATCGCAGGAGTCCGTTGTCGTCGATCCGTACGGCGTCATTATTTTGGTTGTAGTCGTAAAATCCCCTCCTTCCGTTTCCTCCCGAATAGATAGTTGCCCGTCTTATCATTGGCTTATTCAACCAGTTGGGTGCGCCTGCACAGGCTCCTGCGACTGCCATTCGGCATATAGGGAAAAAGGCGGTATTCGGACTCACCTCCGGCAGGACAGGCTGGGTAAAGTTGGCAAGCTGGTCGAAACCATTGAACCTTCCTCCACCCAAAAGAGTGGCCGGATCTCCTATAGCGCTGTCGTCAGGGTACCTCATGCGCCATGGGTCGCCTGAAGGAGGGTCCTGGTAGTCGCCCAACAGGGCTTGTATTACGATATGGAACAAGGTGGGAACCCTGTCCGGGCCATAACGATTGTTGGGTGGTCCTCCACTCACGATTTCCTGTGGAGAATGGAACCAAACATTGTTCCACTGCTGGTGCCAGGGTCTCCTGTTCATGGCAAGGCTGTTGTCAAGCAGAATGAGAACCTGGGGCTTATGGCCGTACTTGAAGGTCTCGTTTCCCAGGTTGCGCCAGTTGGACTGGTCGCTGAACTCGGGGATACCAAGTTCGGTCCACTGGGCATTTGCCTTGCCCGGCATTGCCGAGACAAGCATGACCACGGCCGTTGCAAGTAACATCGATCTTGCCCCGGCCAATCTATTTTCCCGCCATCTTAACATCTCATGCTCCTTGCCATGCTCCTTACCTGCCTGGTCCTGTATTCATCACGATGCCCAACCTGTTACACATTATGACAATCGAGACCAACCAAGCCCCAATAACAAATTAAGCATACGTCGTTCATTTCACCTCGAATCATCAAAGCCATCTCCTGTCCTTTTTATTAACAAGTCCAAGCAAGCTTCCTAATATGATACCTTTCCCCGTTCCTCCGGTTCCTAGTGCTGGCTCCTGCAAGCCACTGGTTGCGCCGTAATGGTTCCTCTTGAAAACATGAGCGGCTGATCTCCTGTGCCCGGGGCCTTGCTCTGCACCAGGACATCCAGTTTCTGCATGCAGAATTTTCCATCCAGGGCCATTGGAATCTCAGGCCCGTGGTTGAAAAGAAACACGCTGTAATCATACCCTCCCCTTCCATGCGGATCGAAGGTGGGTGTGAATGCCCCCACAAAGTCGCGGAACTCTGCTGCAGACGTGAACTTGGGATCCAATGTGCATGTGCCTGCCGTGGCACTGCAGTTCAGGGCCGCCACCGGCGTACCCAAGGTAAAGGGATTATTGACCTCCCAAGACTTTTCCGCAAACTGGGACGGATTCCTGTCACACAATCCAACGAGTTGATTCAAGGCTCCTTCTGTAACCTGCTTTAGGAGTTGGGTCTCCCGCAGGTTGCCGGATGCCTTCAGCTCTGAAGTAGTCAACCTTACCGATACAAAGCCGACCCACACCATTGTGGAGATGAGCAGGACCGACACCCAAAGGGCATTGCCGTTCTCCTGTCTTTCGAGTCTTCTCAGAATATTCATTCGATCAACTCCCACTCCTAGGATCGATATTGGCGATAATATTGTTCAAAAATATCACGGTTCTGATCGACCTTACCCGCGCGAGTCCGTTACGATAAATCGGAGGTCCTGTTCCATCCCTTACAAGGTCGTATGCATCTATCGGCAAAACAGCGCCCGGAGGCAGCCTGGTCAGCCCCGGATCTTCATGCAATGTATGCCCGCGCAAAGATATCATGACCGAACGCAAGCTCCACGGTAACTGGTCCCTGTAACAGGGCTGGTTGGAACTTGGATTCCAAGCGCATCCTGCGGGAAGCTCGGGGTCTATTCCCTCTGTATCACCAAGAGGGGTTGCAAGTGGTGAATTTATTGCCTGGAGCGGCTGTGTCTGGTTCAAGGGCGGCACGGTGGGCAATGCCAGGCGAGGATCAGGCAGCCATCCCCGAAGCCCGAGTCTCTGGTTCCTGTCCCTGGTTATCATGATGCTGAACCCGCTCGTGTTGGGATTGGTGGTATAGGGAAGCACATCCTCCATGATATCCGTACAACATGCGTTTATGGCATTGCCGGCCAAATCTTGTATGGGCGGGTTACAGGGCTGGCAGGTCGGACGCCCTACAAGGCAGGCATCCTCTACGATTCTCCGGATACGCCAGACACTGACCTGGGTCCCGTCTACCGGGTTGATGGCATGATCGGACAATGGGTCGTATGGTCCTGGAACCTGGTACTCCTGGTAGCTTACGAAGTGCACTGGTGAAATCCTCACCATGTCGGTTTCGTATTTTTCTCCTGACAGCGAAATTGGGGGACTCATGGTAAGGTTTCCACCGGCTGTGGCTGTGGCTGTCAACCTGGAGTAAGCATGTGTCCCACCTGCCATTATATGCACCATCTGGTTGTTGCAGAACAACATTTGCCAGGGCTGCAACCCGCCTCCACCAGGTGCGCTGTAATACGGATTCACCCTGGGATCATTGGCTTCAGGGGATGCAGGATTGTTTATCATGCATCCAGGCGTACCAATACGTGCTCCCGTGGCCCCTCCCTGGTACGAAGCCGGGTAGCAGGCTAGTCCCTCGCCTGTCCTTGAACCCTGGGGATAATAGGGATAACTCGTTCCGCTGGCATAGTTGCCCACAAGGGTGATTATGGGCCCATCCGGATTCGCATCAGGAAACAAGTCGCCGGCAGATACCCTCTGGTTGTACATCACCGGAAGGGGAACGAAGTTTTCCAAGGTGTTCACGTGTTCCGCAGATACCACGGGACTCAACATGAAACCCGCCCGCTCGAAGTCGGCACGCATGATTTCAGTTGCGAACCTCAAGTTGGACTGGAGTTCCGCTACCTCCTGTTGCCTGAAAAAAGCCTTGGTGGTAGTGCTGAACAGGCCTACCAATACAGAGACTATAAGGGCGGATACGACCATGGATACAGCGAGTTCGATCAGGGTGAACCCCTCTTGGCCGGAGCTCCTGAGCCTTGAAAACATATTGGACCATTCAGCCATGTTCGCTCCTTGTATTTTCATGTCCCCTGGAACGTGGTGAGGTATCCCCCTCCACCGGTCACCATGGTATCCAGGAGTACCATTCTCCTGTTCCACTCGTCTGCAGTTCCGTAATAATCCTTGGAGGCCGTCTCTCCCTGGTCCTTGTTGCTCCAGGATACGCGCAACGTAAGCCTTACAACCTCGTTGCTTGCATTTGGAGATGTTGTAAGGCCCAAAAGTTGTGCCCTGTACTCAAGTATGAAACGCCTGTTAATATCCTGTGCCACCGGATCTTTTAATCTGCCCTGCTCATCGAGCAACCACTGCCCGGTCTTGGTATCCTTCCAACCTGGAAGTGTAGTAAAATCCGGGTTGTCGAGAAATGTTGTGATTGGGCAAAATTGCTTGGTGTTGTCGCACCAAGGTATCGGAGGGGGAACAGGGTCGTTTTTCAGGGGAAGGTCGGGAAACACGTGCTGCCATAGTGCTCCGGGAGTATTCTGGAACAAGGGCTCCTGGCTTGCAAGCTTGGGATTCCATGCAGTGGCCCTTCGCCTCACGTCTTCGAGAAAGGCATTGGCCAGGTAGGATGCAGCGCTTATTTCCCTTGCGAACCTGTTGCTCCTGGCAGAAATGTAAATCGTCTGAAAGACCGCGGCCAGGGAAATACCCAACACTGCCAGGGCCGCGATGCACTCGACCATTGTGAATCCATCAGCCTGCTTCTTTCTTGAACGAAGACTGAACCCCTTTTTGAAAATCATGTGACTCCTCCCTGTCCGGTGAGCTTCATCGACCCCGTGGGTGATACGAACAATTCCCTGGGGTTGGGCATTAAGCTGCCGTCCGGCGCCAATAACTGGAACCTGAACCATACCTGGCTGGGCTCGAGCCTGCCACCGCCCACATCGAGGTACATCCCCGTGCCGTCGAACAACAAGTAAAAAGGTTTAGGCAACTGGGGAAGGCCTGGTGTAATCCTTGCGTCAGTCATTTGTACCGCCAGAATATTTCCCTGACTCATGGTGCCAAGGGAAAACTCTGTAAGCAACCTTCCCTTGCCTGCCACGCCTGCCCACTGGCTGTACCTCGCGCATTGCCTGTCCCTCAGGGGGACAATTGCAGGATTCAAATTGGGTGCCCACACTTTAATATAACCGGGATTCGCCGTTGTCGATGTTCCCCTGTTAACCTCCACCGCCAGGCAATATGGAAGCCCACCCGAGGTGGATCTTGCCCAGATCAGTACGCTCCTGAACTCGGCGACAGCCCTGTGAAGGCGATTTCTTACCAAGTACTCGTTTAAAAAAGGAGTCATTATAGCCGCCAGAACAGCTATCACTGCAACAACCACCATGAGTTCGATTAATGTAAAGTAAACCCTCTTGCTCTTCGGTGGCCTGAAATGGCTTTCTTGATAAAAATCATGGATACTCCTCCAGGGGTATATTGTTAGCAATAATCACACCAACATGCACTTGCTTGCATATTTAACCCATATCCCGGGAAAAGTCAAAAAAGTCAATATAATAACTATGCCTTACTCTGGCATGAACACCTATGCGAACGCTGGTTGGTAATGCAACTTTTTTCACAAGGTATGAAAACTTTTCATACCTCATGCCTTGTAATGATTATGATCCCAATTATGTTATTCCATAGTCCTTCATCTTGTAAATCAAAGCCCTGTGGGATATCTCGAGCAACTTTGCAGCAGCAGTCTTGTTTCCTCCCGTTTTTTCCAGGGCCTTGCGTATCAGATCTTTTTCCACAGCCTTGACGGTTTTCTTTATGGACAACTCTTCGGGAGACAGAGGAAGATCCAAGGTTACACCAAGGCCTTGACCGGTAATTCTCTCCGGTAACGCCTCCCTGTCTATTTCTTTGCCGTCAGCGAGAACCATGGCGCGCTCAACAGTATTTTCCAGTTCTCTGACATTGCCTGGCCATGAATAGTTCAGCATGGCCTTCATTGCATCCTGGGTGAATTCCACATCCTTCATATCCAACTTGGTCTTATATTTGCCCAAAAAGTGCTCGACAAGGGTAGCAATATCTTCTTTTCGTTCTCTAAGCGGAGGCAGCCTAATAGTGAGTACATTCAGCCTGTAAAAAAGATCTTCTCTGAAACGATGTTCTTTGACCTCCTCGGCAAGATCTCTTGCAGTAGCAGCGATGATGCGGATATCAACTGCTATTTCCTTTGTATCTCCAACCCGCCGAATCTCGCCTTCCTGCAGCACTCTCAACAATTTTACCTGCAGAGATACCGGCAACTCACCGATTTCATCGAGAAACAGAGTTCCTTCGTGCGCCTCTTCTATCAGGCCTTTCTTGGTTCGTAATGCATCGGTAAAGGCACCTTTCAAGTGACCGAACAACTCACTTTCCAGGAGATTTTCAGGAATGGCACCACAATTTACAGCAACAAAGGCCCTTTCTCTCCTGTTGGAGTTGGCGTGAATGGCCCGGGCGAGCAACTCCTTTCCAGTGCCGCTCTCACCTTGCAATAAAACCGTGGTCTTGTAGTCAGCGACCTTCTCCACTGTTCTGAAAATCGCTTGCATGACGTTTGACCTGCCGACGATGTTGTCAAAGGACAGTTCCCTGATTACCTGGCTCTTGAGCCTTTCGTTCTCCTGTCTAAGTTGTTCCCTTTCATCCGCCTGTTTGAGCCGGCGCAGAATTTCTTCAGGTTTTACAGGCTTTTGAACATAGTCCTTGGCTCCAAGCGACAGGCTCTTGAGGGCAATGTTCACATTCCCATAGGCGGTCATTAGTATGAAAATAATGTCTCTGGTCCTGGCGCCGAGGGCCTGGAGCAGTTCGATACCATCCATTCCCGGCATCATGAGATCGCAAATAACATATCTGAATGACTCGCTGTTCAACATGTCCAGAGCCTTCTTGCCATCTTCGGCCTGGCTAACTTCGAATCCCTCTTGGGTGAAGAATATGCTGAGCATGTGCCTTGCATTTTCCTGGTCTTCGACTATAAGCATCTTTTTTTGTTGGGGTTTATCTTCCATTTTTTCTTTTAACCGCCTTTGTGACAATCCTAACCGTGGCTTATCATGTGTCAACCTGTTGAACGGTTCCTGTAATACAAATATACTCCATCCCATGAGTAATTGGAAAGATGTCAAGATCAATCTCGAAAATCAGTGGAAAGGCAGAGGCGATCTGGCTCTTTTGAACAAAAGACTCCAAGCAAAGGGAGTAAAACCAGGCAACCCGCGAATTGAAGATCTGGCTTCCATGGACCAACTCCATGCAGGGCAGTTGGAGGCAACTTACAAGTTCGCTTCCTGGGTCGCTCCCTGCGCCGGCGACAAGGTAATGGATTTCGGTTCAGGCCTTGGTGGTCCTGCAAGAGTTCTTGCCAGGGATTTCGGATGTACGGTCACTGCCTTGGAGCCGATCGAAGAATTGCATATTGCAGCAGGAAACCTGACCAAGAGATTGAATTTGGATACCAAGGTAGAGCATATTTGCAAGATTGTAAATGATTTGGAAATGTACAAGACTTATGACATCGTATGGATTCAACATGTCGACGTACACTTGTGGAACCGGGAAGAAATATACAAGATCCTGGTTAACCACCTGTCGGACAGGGGTAGAATAGTCTGGCATGACTGGCTGGCAACAGGTAAATCAGGGGTGACATACCCCTTGCCATGGTCCAAGTCGGAGAGTGTGTCTTTCCTTGCCGACAGGTCAGGTTTTAAAAAAGCGTTGTGCGGGGCCGGACTGGATTTGAAGCGTTTCGAGAAAGTAACCGATATTACACGAAAATGGTTTGAAGCCGGCAAGGCAGGCCTTGAAAAGCTCTTAAAGAAACAATCTGTCGTGGCAAGCAAGAGCTTGGGTAACGTGCTCCTTGAGGTCAACAACATGCTGAACAACCTGGACCGCGGAAGCTTGGTCCCTTTTTTTGCAGAAGCACGGCCTAAAGTAATTTGGGCCAAGGTCCTGGAAAAAAGCTGACATGGCCTTGGCATCAACAATTCTGGGTGTACTTGCCCTTTTTTCCTGCTGGATTCCTGTTTTTGGTTGGTTCGGTGTTGCAGCCGGGTTTATCGGCCTTTGTATGGGAATATCGAGCATAATGGACCCTTGGCACAGGCAAATGGCATTATTCGGCCTGGTTTCCTGCTTGATTGCAATAATAACCGGACTTGTACTACAAATTCCATTATTATTGGCCATGCTGGAATGAGCCCCGGCTCTTCTTGTTGTTAATACCGGATTGTTTGGTGTAAAATAATGACTCGAGAATAATTTCACAAAGCATGGTGTGGCTTTGGGTCAAGCGCCAGGGAGAAGCAAGATGAAACATATCAAATTCCAGATCCTTCTTTCGCTCATTGGATTGCCGGCCTTTATCTTTGCAGCATTTCTGTCTTTGCACTGTTCCAACAATGGTCAATCAAGGCAAGGTGATACCGACACTGATACTGATACCGATATGGATATTGACATTGATATTGATATCGACACCGATACCGATACGGACACGGACATTGATATCGATACTGATACTGACACCGACACGGACACGCAGGAGCCTTCTTGTGCATCCCTTGGAGGGTATTGCGCCTTGCACAAAGGAGAATGCAGGTCAGGATACATTGTTTCAAAAGATGATTACGATTGTCCAAAGACCTGCTGCTTGCCTGAAGGCGGAGATACAGACATAGATACGGATACCGATATGGACACAGACATGGACATTGATGTCGATACCGACACTGATACTGACACTGATACCGGCACTGACACCGGCACTGATACCGGCTCTGATACCGGCTCTGATACCGGCACCTCTGCTTCGTGCGACGGTATTACATGTTCAGGCCATGGCAAGTGCACGCTCGATCCTTTTTTACAAACCCCGCGCTGCATCTGCGACGATGGTTATCACGCGCAGGGTTTGAACTGTCTTTCGGATGCCGACTCTTGCGCGGGTATAGACTGCTCGGGCCATGGAACATGCAAGGTCAACCAGTCCAATCATTCTGCATACTGTGATTGTGAACAAGGATACGTTGCAGTAGGTCTCGACTGCATCGAACAGGACAAGGTTTGCCAGGGAGTAGACTGCTCGGGCCATGGAACATGCTGGGCCTGGGGAGGCAAACCGGTTTGCGGTTGCGATGAAGGATATACCCCTTCGAGAAAAGACGGGCTCGATTGCGTACCCACGAGCCAGGTCTGCAAGGGTGGAAAAATCGATTATGATGTCGACGGAGACGGTGTGAACGAGACTTACTTCGAACCCAGTGACGATGAATGCTTCATGTACGAACTCGTCAACTACACCCGGGCAACGAGCGACGACGAGGGTCACCCGGAGTGCCACACGCCTTTGGCATGGGACGTCCTGTGGGCAGCTCACGGCCGGAACCATTCCAAGAAGATGTCCGAGGCAGGACATCTTTTTCACGAAGATTTTCCGTACGGCCAAAACTGCGCCCGGGGCTGTGACCCCAAGTGTGAAATGAACCTATACATGTCAGGATCGAACGAGCCTCATTGCCCGGAATTGTCACATCACTGTAATATCATGCGTTGTTCATTCAGCCACCTGGGAGTCGGCTATTACAACCCTGGATACTGGAATACACAGAATTTTTACTGATCCCGGTTAATCCTGGATCAAGGCCACATTGCCAACGGTTCTTTCCCGGTTCAGGTGAAATCATTGATATTATACCAAAATAATTCGGCCAAAGGCCAAACCGCTTGTACTAGGTTTTCCCGCTCTTTCCTCTCCACAGGGTATTGACCTTGTCCTGAACCAAAGTCGAAAGCGTATTGTACATATCCTTGTCTTTGACCTCCTCGATCCTGGAATCAGACCATTCGGATGCAATGGATTTGCAGTCCACGCTTTCAACCAGGAATTCTTCCACCCACGAGCCAGGAACGAGGTTGACAAAAGGCCCCGTGGACAACATCTTTTTCAGAGAACCCGCTTTTTTCACCAGGACATCTTCGAGGAGTTGATATGTTACGAGAAAAGGTCTTCGGGATTCAATCTCATCTTCTATTGCAATGAAGTACGCATCGGCCAGTGTAATGGTCCAACCTGCATGGGCCTTTAGATATCCGGCCAGGGCTTTGCCGCCAAGGCTTCCCTGGAAATGAAACAACACCGCACCCTTTTCAGGGAGCCTAATCATAGGGATACTGCCTTCTTCGACACCGAGCCACTTCCCAAAAGACCTGGCCCCGGGCCTTGAAACGAGTGGGCTCGAGCGGGGAGAAAAGCGTGGAGGTTCCGCCAAGTCCCTTGTTTGCTGCACCACGACCACCTTGTCATCGACAGACAAGACATGTCTTGCCTTGCCTCCAATGGAAATTTCAGCTTCCGGTCCACCGGCTATCCTACCCAGCTTCTGGCCGGTACTCTCTTCCACAACTTCAAGCAATCCCGTGTTTTCCGAGTCAATATTCGAATGTATGCTCCCCTTTTCCATAGCCCTTATCAAGTTGTCCCCCGGCATGTACTTTTCGCGCCCACCTCTTTTGAGCCAGCCTTTTTCAGCCATTATTTCGAACATCCGATCTATTCGTCCGGCCGGGTACATGGCCGCAATATCAGCCGGCAATCTTGACACGAACACCTTTGAGTCTATCCAACCGGACCTTGATTGCATGAGCATGGACCCTGCTTGCTGTGCAAGCACCGAAGGGGTGAAGGCATAATGACTTGCATACAATTTTCCCTGCCTTGCCATGGCCACCTGGTGCCTTAATTGCAATTCTTCGCTCTTGGTCCTGGCACATGCCAGCAACCGGCATTCACCTCTCCTGCGGTTACCTCTTCCAATCCGTTGAATAAGCGACGATACCGAGCCTGCAGGTCCGACAAGGGCGACCAGGTCGACATCACCTATATCTATGCCCAACTCCAAGGTGGTGGTTGCAAAACACACGGCCGAAGGATCTTTTAAAAACCGCCCTTCCACCCGCTCCCTCTCTGCTTTCGCCAGGCTACCGTGATGGCTGTACACCCTTGAGCCAAGCAAGCCTGAAGACGTTGCAAGGCCGGCAATGAACTCGACTTCGTCGCGCCTCTGTAAAAAGACCAATATCTTCCTTGCATACCCGCCCAACCGGGAAGAAAGGACTTTCAGCAAATGGAACGGTGTGGGAGTTTGGCAGAATTCCGCATCGATCTCTCTCTGATCGTTCACGATTATGCACTCCGGATCCTGCAAATACCGCAATGCAAGGGCCCTTGTATCCTCCAGCGTAGCAGATGACACTATGGTCTGAAGCCGGGTCCCCCGCTTTTGCAACATCACTCGAATTCTTTCGACCAGGATCCTGAGCTGGTCGCCCCGTGTGGTCTTGTCCAGTACATGTATCTCGTCCAGCACCAATGCCCCAAGGCCCTTCAACATCGACGGTTGCCTGACCAGCATGGAATCCAATGACTCGGGTGTGGTCACGAGCACCTGGAATCGACGCTTCGAAGAAGTGTCCTTGTGATCTCCCGTCCGCCTGCCGAGGTGCAAACCCATTCGGGAAAGAGGGCTTGTTATTCTTCTGGCCAAGTCATTGACAAGAGCCCTTGTCGGACTCACGATAACCACTGTTACTACCGGCGCCGGATCTTGCCTTACATGCCTCTCCACCAGGGGTGCCAAAAAGGCTTCTGTCTTTCCGGATGCGGAAGGTGAACAAAGGAGAACATCACGCCCGGCCAGAATAGGTCCGGAGGCCAAGGCCTGCACCTTTGTCGGCCTCCCGAACCTGGCATAAAAGGGATACCACGTCCTTTGAAGGGATTCCTTCAATCTGGAAGCCGACTCGGTATCTGCCATGGATACCTGGACAGACAAGAAATCCTCCGGAAGCTTTCGAGCTATGACATGGCTTCATCCAGGTCTTTGAAGAAATCCGCGAGCAAGGCCGGAGACAATCGCATCATATCGAGGAACTCTACGCTCAATTTTGCCGCATCCCTGGGACTGGATATACTTCCCGTCTTAATCAGGGACCACATCACCTCTCCCAGGGGCTTCTTCAGCTTTGCAGGCAAATTCATGGCCGGGTAGGCCCTCTCGAAAAGCCCTGAAATACGTTCACTCAGCTTTCTATAGTCTTTCAGGGTCAAGGGGGTCAGCTCGGTGATCCTTTCATCTCCCACGAGATCCCTCAACAACCTCTCTCCATGCGTGCTTGGTGTCATTGCACACACGAGATAGATCCCATGCGGCCAATTGAAAAGGAAAGGCAACTTCTTCTGTGGCGGAAATCCTCCTTTTGGAATGGATTCCGCGTCAAACGACACCCCTTTCTCCCCAAGGGCAGCAAGAGACATGCACTTGAAAGTGGTATCTGCAAAGGCCTTTGCAGCCGAGCCCAACAAGTCGTAGTTCTCGGCTTCGTCCAGCAGCAGGACAAGGCCCTTGTAACCAAGGCTCCTGGCCAAAATCGAAATTCCCGAGACCAGGTAGGAGTACACGTGGGCCCACGGCTGAAAATCCTTTAGAGAGTATACCCTTGGGCCGCTCCCGCCGAGGCCCTTCAAATAGGTGTCCAGGTCCTGGTTACCCCTCTCCCTGTGGCCGGAGATCCAGTCCAACAGCAGGTCCATTGCAAACCGGTCATCCTTGCTTGCCAAAATGTGGTAATATTGAACAGCCGATCTCAAGTACAGGTGCCGGGCTATCACGTTCCTGTTGTTCTTGAAGTCATCCATGAAGTTATCATCTGTTGTCGCCGCCACGAGTAAAGGTTCAAGGCCCTGCTCGTCCCCTGCCAGCCTGTCCGGATATTTCAATCTCGATACCAGTTGCCTGTAGATCCTCATGGGTTGATTCGGCCTGGCGTACAAGGGATCCATGGTGGCCTTGCCGACGAGAAATCCTTTCTGTAATGCCTCTTGCTCGACGAGTTCGAGCATGTGAGTCTTGCCTGCGCCATAATCACCGAGAAAAACCCTGGCAGATCCCCGATCTTCCGCCTCGTCCAGGTCCAAGGTCACCAACTCCAGCTCCTTGTCTCTACCTACGCTGGATTGCCTGGTTTCCATGGAAGGGACCACGCCTGTTCTTAGTGCTTCCAGCACCATTGCCGCAGTTCGATCTTTTTTTGTGTCCGCCTTTTCTGTTTTCAAGGGTAATTTTTTTCCCTGGGAATGCTTTATACTTCCGATCGCCGGCTTTTTGGTTCCGGTCATTGGGTCAAGAGAGCGAGCATCCAGCAATTCCAATTCCTGGAGACGAACCTCCAGCAAGAGCCGCGGATTGGAGTCGAAACGCACCTGGAGAGATCTACCCCCCCGCCTGGAACGGGCTACCTCACCAAGTCCAAGTTCAGGGTGCCTTACCCTGGCTCCCGGTTTTATCGTCCCGACCTGTCTCTCCATCAATGGATACTCCTTGGTCCACCCTTTCGGGATGCTCTCCCGCTGTTTTCATCCATTTTTTCTAATTCATCTCCTTCCAACTCGTCCTCGTCATCCATGTCTTCCCAGACTTCACCTTTTGAAACCAATTCTTCCATGGCCCCTACGATTTCATCTTCGTGGCTGAGCTTTGAAATATCCTCTTGCCCGTCCTCGATCTGTCTGAACAACGCATCGGTCCAGACCTTCACGAAGAGCCTCCTGTGGTTCAACTCGAACTCCCTGTCAACGCATTCCCTTGCAAGAGATGCTATGTTACGGTTTTGAAGTTCCTGGTCGAATTCCACCCCCCTTGCCTTTTCAAAAACGTACAATATCTTCCTGCCCAGTATATTGAGAAGGTCAACCGGAGCCATGTCAAGGCTCTGCAGATCTATTATCGGAGCCTGGGGAGAACGTTTCGAGAACGGCAAGGGACTCTTGAGCCGCTGGTACAAGGCCGGATACTCGGGCACAACATTTCTCATGAACTCCGGGGGAACAGCGTAAAGGAAAAGTGTATTGGGAAGATGAGCCCTACCGCATAGATCTATAACCTGCCTCAGGTTGTCTCCAATAGCCCTGGTTCGACGCATTCCCACGCTCATGTTGCGGTCAACTTCATCGAACAACAGAACAAGGCCCGGAATGCCCAAACCGGCCAGCACCTGGCTCAAACTTCTCAACATTGCAAAGGCATTCGCCTTGCTCATGGTTTCGAATACACCCAGGTCTTTCACCATGGCGGCCGAGACCGGCTCTCCTTGAAGCCAGGCCCCTATCCTTGCTGCGATTTCTTCGTCCCCGGCCAGCTCGGCTTTCATGTATGAATAAATCGCCTGCCTGAAAGAATGGCTTTCGCAGGGTACTCTTTTGGCAGTTTTTCTCACAAACAACTCTGCAGCTTTTCTTCCCTGAATTTGTACAATGTCTTCAAGGAAATCATCCAACAAGTCGGTCAATCCGCCTGGTGAAGGGAATTCCCCGGCCCCGGGAGGTGGGCAGAGATTCTTCGCTACTGCTTTATAGACTTTCAACGGATCATCATAAGGACATTCGGCAGGTGACAACTCTACGAAGGAGGCCACGAATTCGTGTTTCCATGCCAGCTCCCTGACGCAAAAGAGGAAATGTGTCTTGCCGCCGCCAAAGTAACCTTCAACCAGCTTGAAGCTGGACCCGCCTTTCAATATGCCCTGAAAATACTCGCTTTCCAGAACTTGCAGGTAATTATCGGTCCCCACATTAATATGCCCCACCCCGATTTCCGGAGGCTGGCCCCCTTCGGAAAGCCGTTGCAGAATGTGTTCGGCCACTTTTTGCGAAAGCTTTTCTTCTCCGGTCGTTTCCATGCGACACCCCCAGAGTTGGCGCCAATGCTTTCATATATTGTGCACCCGGGTCAATCATCCTTTTGTCCGACATCCTTTTGTCCGATGTGTACGAGGCTGCGAAAATGTCTCCACTTCCCGCTTGACCGATCCTCGATATTGCTGTACTAGCGCTTCAAGGCTCATGTTTATTGATTATCACGGAGGCCCCAATGGAAGACAGAGACGTTGTTCTCATGCCTGGAAAACAAAACGATCCCTTTGCAAGAGACCTTTCCAACTACCTGGGCATTAACCTCTGTCCTGTGCAGTTCACTGAATTCAGGACAGACGCAGGGCCCATGGCCGGTGAAACAAAGGTCGAGGTCAAGGAGAACATCCGCGGAAGGACCGTGTACATCCTGTGGAGCATCGAATATACGAACTACGAGCTCATGAACGTGCTCCAACTCATAGATGCAGCGATTCTATCATCCGGAGCCAAGCGGATTTCCCTTGTCTGCCCTGAATTTCCATGTGCACGGCAGGACAAGTCCCATGAGCGTCGTGAATCCCTGACTTCCAGGCTTGTTGCCAGGCTGCTCGAATCGGTCGGACTGGACGAGATGCTTACGGCCGACCTGCATTCCGACCAAATTGAAGGTCATTTTCGAATCTCCCTCGATCACTTGAGGACACGGCCCATCTGGGGACATTACATTGCCAGGAGATACAAACGCTGGGAAAAAGAACTCGGCCTTGCTCCACTGGGCCAGGACTTGGTGCTCGGTGTTCCTGATGCAGGCAGGGCCAGGGCTGTAAGGGAACTCTCGGATGAAGTCGGAAAACAGCTCCGCCAGTCAGAAGAAAAAGTCAAGATACAGCTTGCACACCATGACAAGCACAGGAGCTGGGAAAAGGCGGGCCAGGTGGAAAGTCACGGCCTGCTTGGAGATGTGGAAAACAAGGTGGTTTGGTTTACAGATGACTTGCTGGCCTCGGGTAGCACCCTGTTCGAAGCAGCCAAGGGAGCCAAGCTCGCAGGTGCCCGCCACGTGGTTTGCAGCGTAACCCATGCTCATGGTTTCGATCGCATAAACCCGGACGGTTCTGCAGGAAAAACCTTTGCAGAATTGCTCGAAGACTCGGATATTGACGAACTTGTCGTTACCGACACGCACCCCCGTTTCATTGAAAGAGTCAGAACCGATTCCAGGCTGGCTTCAAAAACAACTGTCCTGTCCCTGACCCCTCTTTTCGGAGAAGCGATTCAGAGAATCAGACGCGGCCAAACCTTGAAGGAAATGATGACCCGAATAAAAGATCATGCGGTGCTGTACTGGGTGGTTCAGGAGGCAGGCGACAAGCCAATGCCTTGACATGGAGCGGTTGGTGTAAAGATTTTAGTAACAAACAGGCTCTTTTGTTAAAATTCCCGTATCTCTATTTTTTCCCTGCTCTGTAAACAGCAACGGCCAGGAATAACAGTAAGAAGGACAAGCCGCTTTCACCTCCTCCCGCATACCCGCAGCCACAACCTTGACCACTGGCCGGCTTGCCCGAAGCCTGCACCTGCACCGAGACAAAAAATAAAAATATCAAAAAAGTAATGGTTCCAAACAGCTCTTGAACAAAAGGCGATATTGGTCCTATATATACAAAAATTGCAGCCGTGACACACTAGGAGGAAGTTCCATGTTTCTGCGG
>JAADFL010000121.1 GCA_013152945.1 Deltaproteobacteria bacterium
TTGCGCCCTGGCTGGTATATTGACATGGTCCAAGTCATAGAAGGCGAACCAAATTAAGACAGGTGATTTTTTACAAAAGGCACAACACCTTTGAATAATTGATAAAATTTACCATGTGACAGATTTTCGAGTTATGTACTTCGACTTTTTTCTCTCCAAAGTGTAATCAAATAACAAAACCCTGGTCTTTCTCTCCAGAAGGAGGATTCGACCATGAAAAAGAAAATTTTTCCAAGTCCTGTAATTTTCGGAACCCTGGTATTGTACCTGTCCATCGGCATTGGCTGCGGTTCGGGTTTCGAGAACGTCAACAATCCATCGGGCAGCACCAAGCTGACAGGCAGAGCCCTCAAAACCGACCGAACCCCGGCAGAGGGCGTATGGGCCTACCTGGTCAAGGATGGCCAGGCCGTGGCATGGGCCAAGAGCGATGAAAAAGGCAGATTCAAAATCGGGGCTGATATGGCAGGAACGGTGGACATCGTGCTCAACGATTCTGCGGGCAGGGGAGCGCTCAAGACAATGCCGCTATACAATGGTGACAATGATGCCGGTGACATGTTCCTCCAGCCCCTGGAGAGCATCGCCCCTGTCGTGGACATGCGGGGAGTGGGATACGAGGAGCGTGTTACAAAGGAAAGAGGCGACTATATCAAGCCGGTGTACAACTCGGATCGCTCAGCAGCCTTTGCAGGACGTAAATTGGGTGGTGAATCAAACTGGCAAATCGTCCGGATAGACTTGCCGTCCGGAACAGAGACCGTGCTGCGGGAAGATGAGAAGATGTACACAAATACAAGCAAGTACCTCCAATTGCTCTCTGACGATGTTTTGTACTACCAGGCTTACAGGACCATCAAGAATGACGACTACCCTGAAGGAATCTTGACGGAACACTCGGTATTCATCGACACTCACACCGGCAAGGAACTTCTTGCCGTGGTTTGGTGGAGGTTCAGGGCAGGTCCGTTCATGTCAGGTGATCGCATTTGTTACCTGGACGGACCAGAGCGCCAGTTTGCCTATGACACGATTTTCGGCACTGCATACGAGTATAGGTTACAACCGACATGCCTCGATGTAAGCACAGGCAAGGAAAGCCGGGGACCGATGATCCAGGGCTGGTGCACAAGCGCCCAGGTCCTTGCCTCGAACAGCAAGAGCACGGCCTTCTTGAAAGTAAGAGACTGCGATGAAGAGGACCCCGATTGCAATTTCGACAAGCCCTCTCCCATGTACCTGGTCAATTGGTCCGATCTTTCCAACAGGTATATAAGTTCTTTCAATTACTACAGCAGTTGGGCCGTTGAAACCGCCTGGGACGGTAAAAACCTGTACTACCTCAATAATGACCAGACCGCGGCCCATAATTATGAATTGAGACTCCTCAAGGTGGATATTGCCTCCGGTCAAACGGTTCAGGTGGGATCACATATCTTTGATTGCAAGGGAAGCCAGGGAACTACCTGCCCGTACAATATGAAGGTATCTCCCGACCGCTCCGAACTACTGGTCCCGATGATAGAACGCACCCAGAATGAGTCACACAGTAACGGACTGTACAAGATCGATCTGGCGACCGGCAAGATTGCGGCCATGGATACAACATTCACCATTGACGGCAAGGAATACTCCCTGTGCAAAACCGGGAATTACCCGGTTTGCAACCAAAGCTTCGAAACCGACGGATCGGTTTCCATCGAAGAGGTCTTTACATCGGATGATGGGGATGGGGGCGCAAGAACCGGAATACGGGCCGTCATAGATACGGACGGCTCGTCCATGGCCCGTGCCTTTCCACTGGGAGAAGCCGACTACCATGTCCCGGAAATAATAACCGGACCCCGTAATAAGTTGGAAATGGTTCGCGTGCGTGACCTTGAAACCGGTTTCTTCCAGCTCCATGCAGGAGACAAGGGTTCGGACCTGGCCTCGATGAACCAGGTTACGTTCATTACGGCGAGCCATTCTTATCCCACGTTTGCGCCGGATGGTGAGCACCTGTACTACTTTACACGTGACCCCATATCTGGATACGAGCAGCTCTTTACGGTTTCCCTGAAAGAGCCTGAACGCGACGGGAGTAAATGAGAGAACTGGTGGAAGCTGCAAGAGGGGGCGATCGAAGGGCGCAACGAGCGCTCTTCGATCGTTTCCTTAACCCCTTGATGGCTTACTGTATGCTTTCCGCCAACCATGACAGGGAGATGGCCATGGACTTGACACAAGAAACCTTCAGCAGGGCATTTCTGAACCTCGGCAAGTTGAAAGAACCTGACCGGTTCAAGGGATGGCTGTTTTCCATTGCCGCAAACGTCTGCCGCACCCGTGGAGTCCAGGCTAGCCGGCAAAGAAAATTACATGAGAGCTTGGTACTATTGGCGCAGGTTGGCCCGATGGAAGACGACAAACATATACGTGAGATAAGGGCTGCAACTGTACGAAAAGTGCTGGAATCCGTCCAAGACGAAAAACTAAAGAAAATCGCAATGCTCAAGTATACCGAACCCGAGCACACGACAAGGGAAATTGCAAACAAGCTCGGCATACCACACGGTACGGTGACAGTTTCACTGTCCCGGTTCAGGGCCAGGGTAAAGGCAAGACTGGCCCGGGCGATTTCAGAGGTGGAGGAGGTCCGACATGTCTGAAACAATCGAAATATGTCCCATAGGGACCAGGGAGCGCCTCTTCAAGTTGTTGAGACATGAATTGCCCGAGGAGGAACAAAGAAGGCTGTCATCCCATCTCGAGGAACCTTGCGAAACCTGTCTGTCTTTGTTGGAGGAGATTGACGAAGATGAACTTCTCGATCAGGGTGCTGGTCCAAGGGCGGCGTTGACGGGTAAAGAAGCGGATTCGATGTTCAATCGCGTGACAGGCCGGGACCATGAAAACAATATCAGGGAAATGCATCTGTCCAAGACATTTACTCTGCGCATTCTCAAAACGGCATTGCCGCTGGCTGCCGCCGCTGTCTTGTTGCTTGCCTTCGGCCTTATCCATGATTGGAACGGCAAAAAAGGATCGAGACATGAATCGTACATCGGGCTCAAGGGCGGCAAAGGCCCGGAATTCCTTGCTGCTCCCGTATTAAAGGGATTCGTGGGCAAGCTCGAGGACGGCCGGCCAAAACTGGTTCGGCGGCTCCTGCCCGGGGATATCTTGACAAAGGGCGAGTTGGTGCTCCTCAAATATCGGATTTCAGCGCCATCTTTCATATATCTCATTTTTGAAGCCAAGGGTGAGAGCAGGATAATATTTTCCACCAGCACAAAGGTCCCGGCCGGAGAACATGAATTGGCTGCCAACGGCCGGACACTTGCCGTTGATCCGTCACAGCTCGGCGACACGTTTAGACTGACATTGGTTGCATCAAGCGTGCGAGTGCAAGACATCGGAATGAAACACGGCACAAGCGGAATTTGTCCGGGTTGTGCGGCGGCAAGTATACTGATCCACTCGGAGGCGGACAGGTGAGTAATCGAAAAAGATATTTGTTGTTTCTTGCTATATGCAGCCCTGCACTCTTTATTGGAGGCTGCCTCGCACATTCAGGGATCAAGGGGCCGGCCCTGGTGGATTTTGCTCCTGCGGGGTTCATGGATAAAACAAGCAAGCCGAAACGAATGGCATTGGTGGTAGGTATAGATTCGTTCGAAGACAAGCATTTCAATAGTCTCAAATACGCGGTTGAAGATGCAGAGGCTCTGGGTGCCAAGCTCAAAAAAAGTTTTGATTTGGTGCGTGTACTGGATACGCCCGGACAAACCCGCCGGGCATCCATACTCGAGGCGATTGCCGATATCGGCGAACAGGCGAATGATGCACGTGACACCGTGCTGTTCTACTTTTCTACACATGGGTCACTCGGCCGCAAGCCCGGCGGTTCACTGGAACGTTTCCTGGTGGCCGCAGACACGCGAATGAACCTGCTGGCGCAAACAGGCATACCCGTAGACGGTCTCCTGCGTGTGGTGGACAATATACCGGCCAAGCGAAAGCTGGTGGTCCTTGCAAGCTGTCACAGCGGGCAAGGAAAATCCCGGGTTGACGATGACCTGGCCAAGGCCCTGGCCTCGCTCAAATCCGGTTCAACCCTTCCGCCGCTGGAAGACGTGAGCGAGGCAACCATAATCCTGACGGCATCGGCATTCGGCGAGACAGCGCGGGAGAGCGAAAAACTGGGGCATGACATATATACATATTTTTTCCTGCAAGCACTCGATCCGGCAATAGGAGATCGTGACGGTAACGGCGCGGTGACCGCGTCCGAGGCACATGACTATGCAAGAAAGAAAACCTACGAGTACACACACGGCATGCAAAGACCTACCGCGGAAAGCTCCATACTGGGACGCGATCCCATTGTGCTCACGGGTGACCCGGACAGGCCGGGCAGACCGGTCTTGTTTTCTTATGCGCCTTCTGCAGAAGGTCTCGAGGTCGATGTCGATGGAACCGCCAAGGGACTTCTGCCGGGAGGAATAGTCGTTCCCGAGGGAAAACACGAACTGGCATTGGTAGAAGCAAGGGGCGGTAAAACCCTGTTCAAAGGAGAAATATCTTTAAAACAGGGTGATACAGTGGAACTTACCAGGTTGCTGCCGCCTCCAGCAGACATTGCGCTCATGGCAGGCGGGTCGTTCGAATGGCCCCTGCTTGCTACCACGCGGGGAGAATACTTGCCGTACACTTTCGGCGCAAACCTCGGCGTACGAATGCATAACTGGCCCAATCGTGGATTCGTTCTGATGCTGAATGGGAACTATCATGGCGGTAAGGGAAGATCCTCGGGCCTTGGTGAAACCCTGCCCTTTGAATTCGATGCAGTAGGATTCGACATAGGCCTCGGCTATTCGTGGAGTATGCCCCATGATTTGTACATCTCGCCCGGCCTGTCGGTTGGAACAGAGTGGAATTTCAGAAAATTCGACACAGGCAGGTTCAGTAAACAGGAATCCATGTGGGGATTCAAATTCGGCGCGGAACTGGCTATTGAATGGGAACCTGTAAGCGGCCTGCTGTTTGTTCCAAAATTACTGGGAGGGGGAATGGTTGCCGGCCTGGGAAACGACATGGGTCCACATCCATTTATAGGCCTTGCTTTTTCTGTGGGCGGAAAGTTTCCCATGGGCCATGGATTGCAATAGATATTCCTTTACTGTTTGCCAGGTCCGTAACAAGCACGGTCCGAAGTAATTCACCCCGGGGAAAATTACTTTGTTGATCATCGGTAATGTGCAAACGAGACGGGCAACCAGGAACAATGCAACGAATTCACTAATGAATTCTCAAAAAAGACAAAGAAAGCTGACAAAGAAGGCTGAAATATTACAGAAACCTATTGGTTCAGCTCCATGTAGAAATAGTCCCACCCTCCGAGCCTGCCGTCGAGCCAGTACAGGATTCCGTCTCCTACAAGAGGCTTGCCTTGGTAGAACTGGTTCCTTGTCACCCTGTCCAGTTTGGGCGCTGAGCCGTCTTTGGGTATGGTTACAAGCATTACCTCCCTGTTACCACTAATTGATGTTTCAAAAGCCAGGTAAGGAAACTTGAACGATGGGCCGGCTATCCATTCTTCGCTTTTGAAGATCTCTGTCTTGACCGTACTCGAAAGATCCTCGAGTATCAACGAATAGACATATTTTTCGTCCGGCAGGCCACGGTTTTCAACCTTGTGTTCGACCCAGCATGCGTAATTATCACTCAGGGCCACGGTTCTTTCATCCGGTCCGAACGAGTCGGCATCCCACTTGTTGTATTTGTCCAACAACAGGGGAGGTGGACCCTTGTCAAAGTCGTACAGGTAGAAAGAGATAGGTTGTTTTTCATTCGAACCTTCATCCCGTAAGCCGAAGAGCAGTCGATCTCCATCCAAATCGAGCCCTTCTCCTTCTATCTGGATGGTTCCGTTCTGATTGTCCTGTATGGTTTGAGGAGGTGATGCGAGATCAACATCCCGGCAATAGAGCCCCCATGGAGGCATGCCCCCGCCTGCCTGCAAGTGAAAGTCCTGCCAGCATATACGTTGGTGGTCCAGTGCGCAGTCAGGAACAACGGTGTCGGGATCATTTACTTTGACTGTAGTGCCGGTTTGTCGATCCAATAGGAACAGGTCCACTCTGGAACCTTGAACCTGCTGGTACGCCATGTGCGTATCCGTAAGTCCGCAAACCCTGACATTGGACTGCACTTTTATGCTTTGAATTATTGAACGAGTCTTGTAGTTGTAACCCGTTATTCCCTGGAAGCCGGGCCTGGAATCCGCAAACGCGATTTCCCGGCCATTGACAGCGCCCCATGCCTGACTCCCTTCCAGGGGCAACAGCCAGGCGCGCTGGGCCACTTCATTTAACTCGAGGCTCTTTGTTTTTCCGTGTGAGCGTCTATACGCCACGAACCTGCCGGAAACAGCCGGCTCTTTCTCTCCATCGATGTCCGAGGTAATGTCCCTGTTGCTCCCTGAAGAAAAGTCATGGAGAATAATGCTCGGGTTTCCGTTTGAATAATCCTCGTACACCAGGAGGCCGTCGCGTAATCTCGGGCTGTTCTGCTCCATTGTAGTACCTTCGTCATAGTTCACGGGTCCCAGGCTTTGATCAGAATCGAGGTCGTACGCCATGATCATAGGAAATACGGTATCTCCGCCTGACCAGGCAACATAACGGCCGTCGGTACTTACATGGAAGTTGTCCATCATCAATCCTGCAGGATCGGCTATGACTTTTTTGGCCGCAGTGCCGGTATTGTATGAATATAGTGTATCATCTATGGCATATGCAAGGATGCCGTTCCAGATGTCCAGTGACCGGCAGGAACTTTCGGAATCTCCATTATCAACCAGTTCTACATCAGCCGCACCCTTGTGCCAGATATATATATTCGCGCCGTCGTTTTGTAGGCAAAATGCAGCCACTTGGCCATCCCATGCAAATGACCTGATATCACCGCCTGTGGAGGGAGCAGGAAGCACGGTAACACCTGTTTGAAAATCAAATAGGTAGAGCCAATCGCGTATCCACATCAGGGAGTTGGCGGCAAGCCTTATTCCCCAAATGATTCCATTTCCGGCAAATCCCATTTGATCCACTTTTTGAACCTGGTCGGTAAAAAGGTCCTGAATGTATATATCGCTTGACCATTCTTTCTGGGTGCTATCAAAAATGTTTTGAGTATAAGCAAAGTACCTTCCCCAAACATCGAAGTTATCATCCACGTTGTCATTTCGTTCGTTCATGACTTCAGTAGAAGACTCGTCTATCTTGGAAACCGACGTGCTGCTTACATTGCCTGCTTCGTCGACAGCCCTGAACAGGAATATGTTTTCCTTGTCCTGATCAAGTTGTACAGGAAAACTGTTATCCTGTCCCGGTGTTATTTCATGGAAAGTCCCCTCTTGTCCCACTGCGAGTTCATAGTGAAGCCGGTTGGTGTCTGTGCTTGGTTTTGCCAAGAGCAGGTACGCGGTATCGGCATTCACGGTGCCTTCGGGAGGCAATAACGTGGGCGTGGTTGGCGGCGTAGAATCTTCGACAACCGTGATTTCGGCTGCATTGGAAAGATTGCCGGCCAGGTCCTTTGCCCTAAGTCGTATCCTGTGTTCATTGTCCGGAAGGAGTTGAACCGGGATTTTGAGCGATCCATTTCCCACGCCACTGTTTTGCCAGGGACCGTCGTTTATCTTGATTTCATAGGTGTCGAAATTCTCATCAATGGAAGGCGAGGCCAGCAGCAGGTCCAGGGAATCCGCGTTTACAACCATCCTGGTATTCATGAAAACCGGGTCGGTAGGAGGAGTGGAGTCTTCCACCACTACCACACTTTCCTCCGCCCCTGCGTTGCCTGCAGGATCCAGTGCGCGCACACGTATCAGATTTCCCCTGTCCTGCTCCAATTTGACCGTGAATGGAAAATCCTGCCGGGTGAGTTGGATCCAATTCGCCCCCTGTGTCCTCAACTGGTACACAAGGGCCTGGCCGCTGTTGTCCGTGGAAGGGGCCAAGAGGGATACATCTATCTGGTCTGCATTGATGATCTGTGCAGGTACGTGTAGCACGGGTGGAGTAGGCGCCTCGGTGTCCAGAATAACCGTGTTGTCGGATTCGGTGTCGGTGTGATTGCCGGCTCGATCATAGAAACGCACATAAACCTTTTGAGGCGTATCTACTGAAGCCAGGAGGTGAATGACCGTGGGTGAAAAGGATTGTAAAGGCTCGTTGAAGTCATCATCTGCACTGACGACCATGTAGGTTCCGGACGGATCGTCCACTGAAAGTTCAACCGTGACAGACTCCGAGTTCGTGTAATTTCCTGAAGCGATGTGCACCAAGGTATCCTGTGGGGGTATACGGTCCAGGACCACCTGGGCCGCTGATACCTTGCTCCTGTTTCCCGCCTGGTCTGCAAGTTGAACGAAAATCCTGTGCGGCCCATCGCGGTCATCCAGCAGGAAAGGTTTATTCGAACGAAACGTCTCCCACTGGCTGTTTCTGAAGGTTGGCGTTTCCGATATTCTGAAATAATCGGCTCCGTCGGCATCTATACTCAGGTTTACCAATCTCTTGTTTACGAAATCACCCTCATCTACTGTAACAAGACTCAACTGGGGAGGCTCGGTGTCAACGGTAACGGAAGCGGAATATTCAGGGCTTTCATTTCCGGCCGCATCCTTGAACATAACATACATGGTATGTTCCCCATCCCCGGAGAAAACCCATGAAACCAGGTTTGTCATGGGCACGTACTCGGTGGCCGGACATCCCTGTACCTCGCAAAGCTTGAATGCAAGAGGCGTGTCATCGGTTGCATCAAGCTTCACAACTGTCGTTCTGGAACCAAGTATTCCCGTACCATCTCCAATTTGGATCGGCATGTCACCCGGAACCGGCGGCTTGGTATCGACAGTAATTTCCTTTGTGACTGTTTGTGAAATATTTCCGGCCCTGTCTGAAAAACGAATCGCCACGCTGTGCGTGCCGTCCTGCTTGAAGGCCAGGGCCTGCTGCAGGGTAAAATCCTGCCAGGGCTGGTCCTTCAGTTCCTCATCGATCGCGAGTTGCATGGAGTTTACGCCGGATGTCTCGTCGTATGCGTTTGCAAAGAGCCCCACGTTCAGATCATTTGAATACGAACTGCCTGATCCGAGCTGGACATCCACTACATGGGGCGGCTTCGTATCCAGAATTATCGATGACTCGATACGATCGGATTCGCGGTAATCAGTGGTACCGCAACCTGTTTCACTCACGCGGAATTTGGAATATACGCTCTTTATTCCATCCTTGTCTTTGTCCCCGGCTATCTTAAAAGATTTCTTGGGCGAATACTCCTCGTACTCCGCGCCTGAAAAATCAGGTGACACGGATAACATCATTTCGCTTGTGTTGAAGGCCAGGATGGTCAGGTCGACTGTTCTCTTGTTTGTGTACTTGGCATTGTTCTCGATTTCGACCAAGCCCGTTACAGGAGGAAGTTGTATGGTCTCGGCGATGTCCGTGCCTCCTCGCTCCACCTTGATTCCACAAAGCGAGCGTTTGGCGAATCCATCCCTATCCGCACTCAAGTCATAGTCTCCCACCGGGACATCGTTAATCGCGAATGTACCGTCCGGGGCCGCAATTCCTGCATATGCAGAACCCAGGGCAGGCAGGCCCCCGCCTTGGCCCCCGCTTGGAACAACCTGTATTACTGTTCCTCCCGGACTTTGATGTTCCCGGTCGCCTAAAGACAAGAGACTTACCGTTCCGCGTATGGTTGCTCTTATCACCTTGAGGTCCACCTGCCCGATGTTGCGAACAGAACCTGGTGAGATCTCCACTATTCTTTGCGTATCCTCGTAACCCTCTGCCTTGAATGCCAGTTCGTACACTCCGGCAGGCAAGCCGTCGATTTCGAACTTGCCGTCCGGCTTTGGATTACGCTGCAGCCCCAATTTCGGAACACTAACCGTAGCTTGGCCGGGATTCCCTGCTGCCTCCATGACGAGACTGCCTGTTATTGTCCCCTTGGCCTGTTGGTCCAGCGGGCTTGATGGATCGTACGGATTATTTGCGCTTATCGTCTTTCCGCAAGACAATAACAAGGGTATTGTAGAAAACGCCAATAAGATACCAAAGTTCAGTTTGAAACCATTTCTTGTTTCCGGCTGTCTCTCACCAGTATCCATCATTTCCTCCATTGCTTTTCCATTCGGTGTTTTTTACATCGAATGACAATTTTCCATATTAATACTTTTTCAACCTCAAGTCGATATTGACATCAGCGAAAATCGATAAATAGGAAGCCTCATGGTTCAAAAAGACTAAATAGAGCGATTTGACCCCTCCAGGTATATTAGGGTATATTGTTAAAACAAGACGTGTTCAACTTGGAGGTAATTATTGGTTTGCAGCGCTTCCGGGGAGGAGGGATGAACAAGCGCAAGAAAGAGCTATATCGAAAGGTATTGAAGGATCGACTGGAGGAACTGGTCAATCGCGCAGGCAGTGAAGTGGGTAGGATGAGCAAGTCCGCCAAGGAGCATCTCCCGGATCCTAATGACAGGGCGTCTCTGGAATCGGAGCGTAATTTTTTGCTCCGTATTCGCGACCGGGAAAGAAAGCTGATATTGAAAATTCAAGAAGCCCTTGAAAGGATTGACCAGGATCAATTCGGTATATGCGAGGTGTGTGGCGAACCAATTGAGGAAAAGCGGTTGAAGGCCAGACCCGTAACAACCATGTGTTTCGAATGCAAGAGTGAAGCTGAAGCAAGAGAAAAAAGGTCGGCCCGGGCTGCTCGTCATCCGAGTTGACTTGAATCTAGTCCCAACGTCTGCTACATCCCGTTCGCAACACGGGAGTATTTCATGATGGGAAGAATAAAGTTCGTTTGGTTTATGACACTACTTTGCATTGCAGTGCCTGCGGGTGCATATATCCTGCCTTCGGGATTTTTACTGAACAGCTATTATGATCAAAGGCCTTCATCAATCAAGTCCTTTGAAATAAAATTACAGACCAGTCTTATCGGTCCCTCATACGAAGGAGGAGAAGCTTCAGGCCGGGAAATATGGCATATCATGCTTCCAATGAAATTCAGAAGTGACATCGAGTTACCTGAGGGAATGAAGACCGTAGTTGTCAGCAGGGGCAGGAAATATATTCTTGAACCCGGCAAGGAAATGCACGAAGAGCCTGCCATGTTCGACCCGGTTATCAACCTTCTGGCCCGATCCTCTGTGGTGGGGAAAAAGAAAACATTTAGGGCCGGCGACCTTTTACTGGCCGATCTCGAGACAGCCGGGGTCAAGACCTCGGTAAGAGGACTGACGCGGTTCGGTGAGCATATTGCGATTATTATCGGAGCAAAAGAAGGAGAACCGACCAAGCCCCAATTGTGGATAGACAAGAATAGTTTCCTTCCATTGAGATACTTGAGCAGCAACGGCAAGGACAGTCTGGATGTCAGGTTTTCCGAGTACAGAACGATAAACAGGAAAAAATGGCTTCCGGGAAAAATAAAAATATACAGAAACGGAAAACTGGTGGAAATAGAGGAAGTCGAGGAAATCAATCTCAAGTGGAAAGGAAAAACCTCCTTTTTCGAGAAACCGATCAAACCCGTCGATTCTCTTGACAAGAGCCGGTAATCCGCTGTGCACGAATATTTGGTGTTGGCTCAAGCGGCGTCGTGTCATGAAAACCAGCAATAAAAAAAGAGATATAAGAAAAAGAAAAAAGAAAGAGGAAACAACCAAAGCCGATATTGGTGAGCTGAATAATACTTCGACGTGTGAAGTTATACTGATGCGACCTCTAAAAAGGCCTTTGACCTACCTTGTACCCCAAGCATTGGCCGGGAAAATAATGCCGGGCACAAGGGTCATCGTTCCGCTGGGGAAAACAAAGGCCCAGGGTTACGTCGTTTCAGTGGGCGATTTGGAAGGGCTGGATGAAAAACCCGGCCCGCTCAAGCCTATTTACAAGGTAATAGACAATGAGCCACTGCTTGCCGGGGACCTGTTGAGCACCCTTACTTGGGCGGCCGAGTACTACATGCATCCACTCGGCGAAGTATTGAAATCCGCGATCCCGTCAAAGAGCACCGGTAATTCGAAATACAGGTTGACCCCCGAAGGCAGAGCTTTCTTGAACAACTCGTATGACCTGCTTGGTGAGTTGCAGGATCCAAGAGACAAGAATTCCAAGGTTCTCCACTTGCTGCGCGAACGACCTCTGTCATTGAGGGCGTTAAGGGCAAGGACGGATTTTTCCGAATCGGCGTTTAAAGATCTGCTTGAAAAAAGGTTGATAACAGAGGTCAAGAGAAAACAGCAAAGCGGGTTTCGGCCCACAATTAAAAGATTATACCCCGAAGATGTAGACGCTTCCGTGTATCACCTTGGTACAAGGCAAAAAGAGCTGTTGAAACTGGTTCGGCGCTCTCCCGGTATTACCATATCCAAGCTCAGGGAATCGATGCCCGCTCCATGGCAGGTCGTATCGGCACTTGAAAAAAAGGGACTGCTGTCAACAAGAATTGAGCCCAGGACAATCGAACCGTACCGAACTGGATTCAAGGACTCGACCATCAGGCCGGAGCACCTTACAGGTGACCAGGAAAGGGCGGTGCGCGCAATTGATGATTCCGTAAGGGCGGGGGGGTTCAAGACGTTTCTCTTGTGGGGCGTAACAGGCAGCGGCAAGACGGAGGTCTATCTGCGCGTAGCCGAAAACGTCCTGAAACAGGGCAGGACAGTTCTGATTCTCGTGCCTGAAATCGCCCTTACCCCGCAGCTCTCGGCCAGGTTCAGAAAAAGGTTCGGCGATGAAGTGGCAATATTGCATTCGGCCCTTTCACCCCGGGTGAGGAAGAGCGAGTGGGCCCGTTGCAGGTACGGCAGCGCCAAGGTGGCGCTGGGGCCGAGGTCTGCGGTTTTCGCCCCGCTTTCGAAAATAGGGTTGGTAATCGTAGACGAAGAGCACGATGCATCGTTGAAGGCTGATGATGGCTTCAAGTACTCTGCAAGAGACCTGGCCCTGGTAAGGGCAAGGAACTCGGGAGCAACCGCTGTACTCGGTTCTGCCACCCCTTCGCTGGAATCGGTTTTCAATGCCAGAAAACACAAATTCGAATTGTTGAAAATGCCGAAAAGAGTTCTGTCCAGGCCGGCTCCCAGCGTGGAAATCGTGAAGCTTGTAAATCTTTCCGATGATGCTGTTCTGGGGCCGCAACTACATGATGCGCTGAAGGAAGTGATGAACCGCGGAGAGCAGGCCATGCTGTTCCTGAACAGGCGTGGTTATGCCCCGGTCCTATTATGCAGGACATGCGGAGCGGCTATTCAGTGCCCCAACTGTTCCGTTTCCATGACCGCTCACAAGAGCAGGGGAAAGATGGTGTGTCATTACTGCGGCTTCGAGAGGCGGCCGCCCGAGGTGTGCGAAACCTGTGGTTCAAGGAACATCGGCTTTTTGGGCACCGGTACCGAGCGTCTCGAGGTCGAGGTCCAAAACAAGTTTCCAAGGGCGAGAATAGCCAGGCTGGACAGGGACACGGTTGTAAAGAAAGGTCAGCTCGAGTCCGTACTCGCTAAGTTCGGAGCAGGCGAAAAGGATATCCTTCTCGGCACCCAGATGTTGGCAAAGGGCCATGACTTTCCGGGCGTGACACTGGTGGGGGTAATACTTGCGGACGTGGGATTGACTCTGCCTGATTTTCGGGCCGGCGAAAGAACTTTTCAGGTGTTGACCCAGGTTTCGGGCCGCGCCGGAAGAGGCGAGCTGCCGGGCAAGGTCATTATACAGGCCTTGAGAAGCGATGCCCCTGCAATAGAGGCTGTGGTTACGGGTGATGTGGATGCCTTTTTCGAGCAGGAACTGCGACAGAGACGCAAGGCCTTCTATCCGCCTTTCAGCAGGCTGGCCCTTGTACGGCTGGAGTCCGGGAATCAAGAAATGTTGTTGGAGGCGGCAAAAAAGATGACGAACAGGGTTGCCGGTATGCAAATTATGGGTGCAAGGATTCTCGGGCCTGCACCTTCCCCTATTTCCATGCTTAGAGGAAAGTACAGGTGGCAGATGCTCATCAAGGCAAGAGATAACAAGACCCGGAGAATCGCATTGGATACATTGGTAAATGCATATAACAGCGATAAATCCGGCGGCAAGGTCAAAGTCACGGTGGACATCGATCCAGTCAACATGCTGTGAAACAGAACATTCTCAAAAACAAAATTATGTGGCATTAATTTTTATGCTGTTTTTTTCTGCAGTGGTATTTACTATTCCTCTTTGGAGTAATAAAAATAGAACCCGGGCAAAGGGAGTAGTTCCGTGGCTCTGATGAAGGTGTTGATATACCCGGATCGTTTTCTTCGGAAAAAAGTGGACCGGGTCGAAAATGTGGACGATGAAATACGCACCTTACTCGAGGATATGGCCGAAACCATGTATGCAGCTCCGGGTGTCGGCCTTGCTGGAACCCAGGTGGGAGTCAATAAGAGAGTAATAGTTGTGGACTTTCCGGTTCATGATGAGGATGATACGGATGAGTCCGTGGGATGGGCAGAGGACAAGGACGGCAACAGGCTCGAAGGCCTGCTTTCCATTGTGAACCCTGAAATAAAAGATTTCGCCAAGGATGAAATAACCTGGGAAGAAGGTTGCCTGTCCATTCCAGGGGTATATGAGGATGTCAAGAGACCTGTAGGCGTCACGGTAACAGGCCTCGATCCAAGTGGGAAAGAAATTATAGTCCATGCTGTCGGTTTTCCGGCCGTAGAGCTGCAACACGAAATCGATCACTTGGACGGCATCCTGTTCATAGACAGGCTCATGCCTGTAAAACGGAGGCTCGTCAAGAAGAGGCTCGATAAGGCTGTGGCCGAAGGCAACTATCCACCCCCGCCTTCAGACGAGTAACTCCGGCTTGAAACCAGGTATTACAGCCAGGGAACGGGCCCTTTTCATTCTCCATAGGATAGAGAGGCAAGGTGGTTATTCCAACAGGGTGCTGGATCTCGTATTGGGCCGGGATCCCGATATGAGCGACGTGGACAAGGGACTGGTTACCGAGCTGGTATACGGTGTATTGAGGCAGCGTGAATCCCTGGATTTCGCTATAAGATTCGTTGTTTCGAAAAGGCCCAAGGACCTCCATCCTTCCTTGTTGAGAATCTTGAGACTAGGTGTATACCAAATTCTGTTTTTGCGGAAGATCCCGGCAGCAGCGGCAGTAAGTACGACCGTTGAAATCTGCAAGCGCATGGGGAAAGGTACATGGGCGTCATTGGCCAATGCAAGCCTCAAGAGATTGGCCGAGCGCAAAGACGAACTGCATTGGCCGGATTGGGAAAGCGATCCTATCGGGTACCTTACGGTCATAGGCTCACATCAAAGATGGCTGGCCGAGTTGTTTTTCAAACAGATCGGTTCAAAGAGCAAGGCCTTTGTCGAAGCCGGCAACCGGCCGGCCCGCGTGTGCTTGAGGTCTAGACAGGGTGATGATTTGACTGCTATTCAAACCGAACTCGCATCAATGGGAATACGGAGTGAAAAATCCGGACTTGTCAAGGGCGCCCTCAGGCTCGAAAGGCCGGGAACATTGGGAAAATTTGCCTTCTTAAAGAATGCAAGGGCTGCGATACAGGATGAGGCGTCGCAGTTAATAACGTTTCTTCTCGACCCGGAACCCGGTACGTCTCTCCTTGATGTTTGCGCCGCACCCGGGGGAAAGACGTTTCACGCGGCAGATCTCATGAAGGATTCCGGGAAAATAATAGCCCTTGACTTGTATCACTCAAAGATCGAAGCAATGGACAGGGAGGCGGCCAGGCTGGGTCTCGAGTCGGTTCGGACCATGCAGGCGGACATGTCTGTTTCATTGCCAAAAGAGTTCGAGAAAGGCTTTGAACAGGTCCTGGTGGATGCGCCTTGTTCCAATACCGGCACATTGAGGAGGCACCCGGAGAAGAGATGGCGCTTGAAAAAAGGAGATCTCGAATCCCTTTCAAAACTCCAGTCACGGATATTGTCCAACGCAGCCGGGGCTGTGAAGCCGAAAGGGGTGCTGGTTTATTCGGTGTGCAGCATAACCAGGCAGGAGGGAGAAGACGTGATATCCGGCTTCCTGGATGAACATCCGGAATTTTGCATTGAGCCGCCGGTTGACCGAAAGCGAATTTCATGGCAACCATTCCTGACAGGGCAAGGTATGATTAGGACCTGGCCGCATGAACACGACATGGACGGTTTCTTCGCGGCCAGGTTACGGCGCTTGGAGTGAACATGGATATAAAGATAGCCCCTTCACTGCTTTCTGCAGATTTCGCCCACTTGGCTGACGAGGTGAAAAAGGTCGAGGAAGCTGGCGCTGACTGGATACACGTAGATGTCATGGACGGACATTTCGTGCCCAGCCTGACTATCGGACCCTTGGTGGTTGAGGCATTGAACCATGTTGCTGAAAAACCAATGGACGTGCACCTCATGGTGGAATCGCCTGAAAATCTACTGGATGCCTTTGCCGGGGCCGGGGCACATGCCTTGACCGTTCATGTTGAAGCCTGTCCGCATCTTCACAGGGTATTGAGCAGTATTAGAGATCTCGGTTGCAAGGTCGGAGTCGCGCTGAACCCCGCCACCCCGCTTTCCATGATCGAGAATGTCCTCGACATGGTGGATCTTGTTCTGATAATGACGGTCAACCCCGGTTTTGGAGGCCAAAAGTTCATCTCTTTCGGCCCACAAAAAGTGGAATCAGCTCACAACATGATCGCTGAACGCGGTTTAGGCGTTGACATCGAAGTGGATGGTGGAATAAACAGGAGCACTGTCGCATCTGTTGCTGCAGCAGGCGCGTCAATCCTGGTTGCCGGCACAGCGGTCTTTGGAGCTGCTGATTACTGCGAGGCCATTAAAGGATTGAGAAGGGCTGCAACACGGGTTGCAAGATGAATGAAACGGGATTCGGGGCGTAGCGCAGCTTGGTAGCGCGTTTGGTTCGGGACCAAAAGGTCGCTGGTTCGAATCCAGTCGCCCCGACCAACTAATAATGAAGGCCGCCTTTTCGGCGGCCTTCTTCTTATCGCAAGATGAACAAGGAAAGTGACCAGGAGAGAAAAGGAGGCAGAGCAAGATGAAACTCGGGATCGTGGGTGGCGGGACCATGGGTGAAATAATCACAAGGGCAATTATTCAAAGAGAACTCTTTTTGCCGCAGCAGGTAATGGTTGCAGAGCTTTCAAAAGGCCGCAGGGAAATCATCGCCTCCCTGGGAGTGAAAGTTACGGGAAATGCACAAGATCTCCTTTCTTTCGCCGACGTCTTCGTATTGGCTGTAAAACCGCAAAATGCTGCCGCGGCAGTCGAACCGCTGAAAGGAAAAATCCCGGACCAGGCGCTGGTCATTTCGATAATGGCGGGAATCGATATTCCGTACCTGGTGGAACGACTCGGACACGAAGCAGTGGTTCGAAGCATGCCAAACCTGCCCGCGAGAATAGGTGAGGGCCTGACCGTTTGGATCGCATCGGCCCATGTCCCGGATAGGCTCGTAATGATAGCGCGGGCTATATTTCAGGCCATGGGCAAGGAAGTGCAAGTTCGAAAAGAGGGCCTCCTGGATGCAGCCACGGCGGTTTCAGGAACAGGCCCGGCTTATATTTTCTTCATTGCCGAGAACCTGCTGGAAGCTGCACGTGATCTTGGATTCGGACAGGAAGAGGCGTTGAAACTGGTAAGGGAAACCTTCAAGGGGGCTATGGATCTCTGGGCCGAAACAGGTGAATCTCCTATCGAGCTGCGGCGAAAGGTCACGTCCAAGGGAGGAACAACCCATGCGGCTGTTACCCATTTCAAGGAGCAGGATATATCCGGGAGGTTCAGGCAGGGAGTGAGGCAAGCATACCGGAGGGCCAAGGAATTGGCTGAAATAGCAAAAGGCGATAAAAGTCAGAACTGTCAAAATGGGCGGGGCGAGCGATAGGTTGATTGGCAGGGCGCGAGGACGGCGTAATACCTGCATGTATTTCGAGTGGGAGCAATGCAGGCGGGTTTTCAAATGCCGGAAAGGAATCCTACGTGCCTGCTGGTACTTTTGCGTGCATACAGGAGATAGTATTCAAGGTCCTGAAGTAATGTCATGGGTCGTGTCAACATACCGATGAAGTGACGTGACACATGATAAAGGAGTTTTCCCTTTGTGCCGGCCAATTGGCCGGGATGAAAGACTGATGCCGCAAGTTGAAGCAAGTATGTTCTGACCAGCCTGCGAACCCAAGCTTCTATGTCCCGGTCGGTAAGATGCTCCAGTGCTATGGGGCCGATTACACTTGCATCTATCTCACGCCAGTCCGTGAGACGAATCATCCCCTTTTCTTCCAGTTCACGATACATATCCGTTCCCGGCACACCGACCGTGACCGCCATCCGTATCAGGTCCGGTTTTATTTGTTTGAGCAGCTTTAGTGTCTCGGCAAGGGTTTCGTGCGTTTCTCCGGGTGTTCCGACCATGAAGTTGGCGACTGTAACTATGCCCATCTCCTTGGCGATTCGAAACGTCTCTCTTGTCACCTCCGGCGTTATCCCTTTTCTCATGCATTTCAACATCTTTGGAGAGCCGCTCTCCACGCCGAAGCTCAATGTGAACAAACCTGCCTTCTTGAGCATACGAAGAGTTTCCCTGTCCACCGAGTCCACCCTGGTAAGACCGCCCCAGTGCAATCGCAGACCACGCCTCAATATCTCATCTGCCAGGGCCAATTGCCAATCCTTGGCCCGGTAGAAGGGCTCTGCATCGTTCCATGCAAACGAGTTTATTTTATAGGTTTTGTAAAGGAATTCCAGCTCGTCTACCACATCTCCAATCTCGCGCCGCCTGACGCCGCTGCCGAACATTTTTCGTGGTATTGGCTGGCAATAGCTACAATTTCCAAAGCATCCCCTGGACCATAAGACTCCTGTCGTGCGGTATGGATATGGCAGATCCGGTGGTATCGACAGGTAATGCTCCATGGGCAAAAGGTGCCTCGCGGGCCATGGAAGTGAGGAAAGATCGTCGATTTTTTTCGAGGGTCCCGTGGACATGGGGCCGTCACCGGTTCTTATAACCAAACCACCGACCTTGCTGAAATCCTTGGCGCCTCCTTCCATTGCATCAGCCAGATCCACCATGGACATCTCCCCCTCTCCTATGACTGAAATCTTTATATTGGAATCAGCGTCGAGCATGGACTCGGGGAAGATTGAAGGGTGGGGGCCGCCGGCCGTTACAAGTGCGGACGGCAGGATTTCTTTTACAGCTTTTGTATATGGTTCTTGTGTTCCAAGGCTGGGAGAATCCACATAGAAGCCTACCAGGTTGGGATGAAACTCGATTAAGTGACGGGAAAAAGATTCAATGCTCTCGAAGCCCAGGTCAAGAAATCTTACAATGTGCCCGGCTCGTTCCAGCGAGGCTGCAACGGTTGCAGTGCCAAGGGGGGGTTGACAACCGCTTTGCAGGTACCATGATGGAGCCGGCCGACAAAAAACAATAGTCACTTTCATGAAACTCTTCTCCTTTTATACCAACAGAGCCGGTCTCCAAGGATTACTGGTTTATATGGCAGCGGCATCCATGTCAACGGCGAGCTTCCAACTCTTGCGCGGCCCTCCCCACCCCGGCCCTCCCCACCCAGGTTGATTTTGGCCCTCCCCACCCAGGTTGATTTTCATGGTGCATAAAATATGCTGTTATTTCATGAAGTAGGGGCGGTTCGCGAACCATCCCTACGAGATCCAATCCCAATAATTTGCATTTTTGTCTCCTGGACCAGGCCGGCTTTCTACCGCCCTCACCCCCTTTTGTCCCCCTCTCCCGCAGAGCGGGCGAGGGGGACGTTTTATACCGACGATTCCAGGGGCGTTTCCCCTGGAATCGTTGCGAACAGCCTGAATCCGTATGGGACGAATTCCCTTCCAACTGACATTTTCATTCAGCTATCACATTGATCTCCTCATTGATTGACTTTGGCCCTTTGCTGTGCTTGAATGCCGCACCGAAAATGCAATGTGGGAAAAGATATATTTGTTATCTCTAGGCTGACTGCAAGGAGAAGTGGAAATGTTCGAATCGAGCAACTCGAAAGGTGTAGAGACCTGGAGGAAGAAGATAGCAGGCAGGTTCGAGTCCAAGGACCAGTACCTTATTCCGGCGCTTCAATATATCCAGGGGCAAGAGGGTTACCTCCCGCCCGAGGCCATGGAGGCTGCTGCAAGACATCTGCGAATGCCGAAGAGCAAGGTTTTCGGCGTGGCGAGCTTCTATGCCCAGTTCAATTTCAAGCCCCAGGGCAGGCACAAGATAACAATATGCAGGGGAACTGCCTGCCATGTCCGGGGTAGCGCGAGACTGCTGGCCAAGGTGGAGGAAAATCTGGGCGTGCATGCAGGAGAAACTACAGAAGACATGTCGTTCACTCTGGAGACAGTCGCCTGTTTCGGTGCATGCGCACTGGCCCCGGTTGCAGTAGTGGACGGCAAGGTCTCGGGCAACCAGACTGTGTCAAAGTTGAAGCAATCCATTTCTGATGCAAGGGCCATGGATTCGGGCAAACCGGGCCATAAGTCCACGGTTAGAATAGCAGGCAATAGAGCATCGAAGAAAAACGTGAACCGGCAGACGAGCAGGAAAAGTTCCGGCCGAAAGGGCCGGAAATAAACGGCAAGGAGCAGAAAAGTGAACCTTGACAAGGCCATAGAAAAGGCAAGGAAGAATTGGTCGAATCTCCAAGAGGGTGATCGTCCGCTGATAATTATTGGAGCCGCAACTTGCGGCCGGGCCGCTGGTGCAGGAGAGCTTTTCGGTGTGGCTGAAGAAGAGCTGTCCCGCCTTGGAATCAAGGCGGAAATAATTCCTACGGGTTGCATCGGCATCTGTCATGCTGAACCTCTCGTGGACATCAAACTGAAAGGTCAGCCGAGGGTATGCTATCACCACGTTACGCCCAAAAAACTCAAGAAAATAATACGCCAGCATGTAGCCAAGGGAAAACCGGTTCTGGACTTTGCCCTTGGCACTATCGGCAATGGGAACCTGCCGGGCCTGGAGCCGATGTTCGAGTTGCCCGTGTTCAAGCCTCAAGTACGTCGCGTCCTTCGTAACTGCGGCATCATTAATCCTGATTCTCTTGATCATTACCTCGCCCGGGACGGATATTTAGGACTAAAGAAAGCTTTTGAAATAGGTCCGGAGGCTGTTATCGCCGAGGTGGAAAAGTCCGGGCTGCGGGGCCGTGGCGGCGGCGGCTTTCCCACCGGTCTGAAATGGAAGTTTTGCAGGTCTTCAAAAGGTGATGAAAAGTACCTGATATGCAATGCGGACGAGGGGGATCCAGGGGCTTTCATGGATCGCTCCGTGCTCGAAGGAGATCCCCATTCCGTGCTTGAGGGCATGTGTATAGCTGCATTCGCAATCGGCGCCAGTCACGGTTATGTTTACATCAGGGCCGAGTACCCGTTGGCCATTGAAAAGCTCAAGGCGGCGATGGCCGACATGCACAAGGTCGGGCTTTTGGGCGAGAACATACTTGATAGCGGTTTTTCATTCGACATAACCATCAAGCAGGGTGCGGGCGCCTTCGTATGCGGCGAGGAAACCGCTCTCATCGCCAGCATCGAAGGCAAAAGAGGAATGCCAAGACCGAGACCGCCGTTTCCGGCAGTGGAAGGCTTGTTCGGCAAACCCACGAATATCAACAACGTCGAAACATTGGCCAATGTTGCGAATATATTGAGACAAGGTGCAGACTGGTTTGCATCGGTAGGGACAGAGAAGAGCAAGGGGACAAAGACATTTGCCCTGGCAGGCAAGATAAACAGGCCGGGTCTCATTGAGGTGCCCATGGGCATAACCCTGGGCGAAGTAGTGGAACAAATAGGCGGAGGTATTCCGGGTGGAAAGAAGTTCAAGGCTGCACAGACAGGCGGACCTTCAGGCGGTTGCCTGCCTTCGAGGTTCTTGGATTCGCCTATAGATTACGAAAACCTGGCCAAGGCCGGGTCAATAATGGGTTCGGGCGGCCTGGTGGTCATGGACGAGAACACGTGCATGGTGGACTTGGCCAGGTATTTCCTTACATTCACCCAGAGCGAGTCATGTGGCAAATGCACACCTTGCAGGGTAGGCACCAAGGAGATGCTTTCGATCCTGGAGAGGATTTGTGCAGGTGACGGTCAACCCGGCGATATCGAATTGCTCGAAGAGCTGGGGCGTTCCATCAAGAATGCATCCTTGTGCGGTCTGGGTCAGACAGCACCAAACCCGGTGCTCACTACTATCAAGTACTTCCGGGAAGAGTACGAGGAGCATATCCACGACAAACACTGCCGTGCGGCGGTTTGTAAGGGGATGGTTGAGGCTCCATGCCACCATTCGTGTCCAGCCGGCGTCAAGGCTCATCGCTATGTGAGAGAAATATCACAGGGTAATTTCGCCAATGCATACCTGGTGGTTCGTGAAAACATGCCCCTACCCTCTGTGTGTGGGCTTGTATGTTTCCACCCGTGTGAAACGCATTGCAGGCGTGGGAGCCTTGACGAACCCATAGCCATCCGGGCGCTCAAGGGATCTGCCGTCAAGTACGGCGCAAGGGCCGAGCCCCAAAATCCCGTAGTTGCACAAAAGTCCGGAAAGTCCGTGGCCGTTGTCGGGTCCGGCCCAGCAGGGCTGACGGCAGCCTACTACCTCGCAAAGAAGGGCGGGCACAAGGTAACGGTATTTGAGGCCCTCAAAAAACCAGGCGGTATGTTGCGTACAGGTATTCCAAGGTACCGCTTGCCGGAAAAGGATCTTGAAAGGGACATCAAGATTATCAAGCGTGTGGGCGTACGGATTAAAACAGGTAAGAGGATAGAATCTTTATCAGAGCTCAAGAAAAACGGCTTCGATGCCACATTCATCGCAACCGGGGCCTATGGGAGCCGGAATCTCGGGGTGCCGGGTGAGCGCTCCAAGGGGGTGATCGACTGCGTACAATTTCTGCTTGATGTCAACATGGGCCGCAAGAACCCTGAAATAGGGCCCAGGGTTGCAGTGGTTGGAGGTGGCAATTCAGCCATTGATGCGGCAAGGACCGCCCTCAGGGTAGGCGCCCGGGAGGTTACTATCCTGTATCGCAGGTCCAGGGCCCAGATGCCGGCGGATCCTCAAGAGATCTCGGATGCAATCGAAGAAGGCATAGATCTTCAAACTCTTGTGTTACCCGTGCAGGTAAAGAGGACCAAGGCCGGCCTGAATGTCACATGTAAGCGCATGAGGCTTGGAAACGTCGATTCCAGCGGAAGGCGCAGGCCGGTGCCCATTGACGGCAGCGAGCATGTCTTGCAATTCGATACTGTGATTTCCGCCATCGGCCAGTACCCCGACATTCCATCCAGGTTCAGGCTGGAGTTGGGAAAGGGGAATATAATAACGGTCGACATGGACACCATGGAAACGTCCGTGACCGGGGTTTTTGCCGGTGGTGACGCGACTTCAGGGCCTGCCTCCGTCGTGGAGGCAATTGCAGCGGGGCGAAAGGCTGCACAAGCAATAGACAGGTTTCTTGGAGGTGACGGAGACATAGAAGAGCGGTTCGCGCCGGTCGAAGATGTGTCGAAACTGCCTCCCTTGTCTGTCGGGACCGGGGCCGGGGTGCGGCCCGGAATGCCGCATACGTCAACCGCCAGGAGGATAAAGGATTTTACACAAGTAGAAAAAGGTTACTCCAAAAAGGATGCGATCGCGGAAGCGGGCCGTTGCCTGCGATGCGATCTAGAGAACTGAGAGGGTTACAATGGCGAAAGTAACACTGACCATCGACGGCAAGACGGTCCAGGCGGAAGAAGGCAGCACCGTGCTCGAGGCCGCTAGTGCGGCCGATATAGACATACCTACCCTTTGTTATGCCAAGGACCTCGAGCCGTACGGCGGATGCAGGATGTGCATAGTAAAGGTGGAAGGCATCAGGGGAATGCCTCCGTCGTGCACAACCAGGGTTGCGGAAGGCATGAAAGTCACAACTGAAGATGACGAAATTCTCCAGGCACGGAGGATGGTACTGCGTTTGCTGATGGCGGACCACCCGTCGGACTGCCTGTCATGTCCTGCAAACCTGGAATGTGAACTCCAGGCCCTTACCAAGAAACTGGGTGTGAGGGAGCATGGCCTCATTCATCTTGATAGGCAAGCGACCCTGGACGAAAGTCACCCGGTGTTTATCAGGGACATGAAGCGATGCATACTTTGCGCCAAGTGCGTCAGAACCTGCAACGAGGTCGTGGGCGCAGGTGCAATAGGCCTCATAAACCGGGGACACAGGGCCGAACCCGCGCCTTTCCTTGGGACCGGAATCAAGTTCAGTAATTGTGAGTCCTGCGGGGAATGCGTGGAACATTGTCCCACGGGTGCTCTTTACTACAGGGAACCGGGACCGGAACCTGACTACGAGGTGTCTACGATATGTCCGTACTGTGGGACAGGCTGCGGTCTGGTACTCGGTGTAAACAAGGGAAAGGTGATCCGGGCGAAAGGAGACCCGGACAACCCGATCAACCAGGGCCACTTGTGTGTCAAGGGGAGGTTCGGATCGTACGAGTTCGTTAATCACCCCGACAGGCTCAAGACCCCGCTGGTTCGCAAGGACGGGGAGCTCGTGGAGGCAAGCTGGGATGAGGCCCTTGACCTTGTCGTACAAAGATTCAAGGAGAGCAAGGGAGACAAGTTCGCGGCCCTGGCATCCGCCAAGGAGCCGAACGAGGATAATTACATCATGCAAAAGTTCGCCCGGGCGGTCATGAAGACGAACAGCGTGGACCACTGCGCCAGGCTGTGCCATGCCTCCACTGTCGCCGGTCTGGCCGCATCTTTCGGCAGCGGGGCAATGACAAACTCCATAGAGGACATGGAACAGGCCGAGGTCGTGCTGGTGACCGGCTCGAATACCACCGAAAACCACCCTATCATAGGCAACAGGCTGAGGCATGCGATAGACAAGGGAACCAAGCTCATATTGTTCGATCCCAGGGACATTCCCCTGGCCGGCAAAGCTGTGATTTGGTGCAGGCAGAGACCGGGAACCGATGTGGCGTGGATAAACGGGCTCATGCACGTTATTATCGAAGAAGGGCTTGCCGACTTGGACTATGTAAGGGAGAGATGCGAGGGGTTCGAGGCGGTCGAAGAGCTTGTCAAGAGCTATACTCCGGAGCGGGTTTCAAAGATAACCGGGGTACCTGCCCAAGACCTGGTTGAAGCTGCGAAGTTATACGCATCCGGGAAACCTGCGACCATCATCTATTCCATGGGAATAACCCAGCATACGACCGGTACTGACAACGTCAAGTCACTTGCGAATTTGGCCATGCTGTGCGGAAACATGGGCAAGCCGGGCGGCGGAGTGAACCCGCTTCGTGGACAGAACAATGTCCAGGGCGCTTGCGATGTCGGAGGACTGCCCAATGTTTACTCGGGTTACCAGAAGGTCACCGATCCAGCGGCAAGGAAGAAATTTGAAGAAGCATGGCACACGGATTTGCCGGCAGAGGCCGGGTTGACCATAACCGAGATCCTGGAAGCAGCCGAAAAGGGCGAAGTCAAAGCGCTTTATATCATGGGGGAGAATCCCATGCTTTCCGACCCGGACGTGACTCACGTGGAAAAGGCGCTGAAAGCCACCGAATTCCTGGTGGTTCAGGATATTTTTCTTACCGAAACCGCCAGGCTCGCCGATGTCGTCTTGCCGGCGGTAACATTTGCCGAGAGGGATGGAACATTCACCAACACGGAACGCCGCGTGCAAAGGTTGCACCAGGTAATCCCCCCCCTGTCCGGGTGCAGGAAGGATTGGGAAATCATATGTGATATCGCAACCAGGATGGGGTATCCCATGTCCTATGAATCCGAGTCCGAAATACAGGACGAAATTGCCGAGTTGACTCCTTCGTACGGTGGAATAACCTATGACAGGCTCGACAGGGGTGATCAACTTGCCTGGCCCTGCCCAACCAAGGACCATCCGGGGACACCAATACTTCACACAAAGAAATTCACAAGGGGCAAGGGAAAATTTTTCGCGATTGAATACATCTCTGCAGATGAGCTTCCTGACAAGGATTTTCCCATGGTGCTTACCACAGGAAGGATCCTCGAACATTTTCACACTGGCACCATGACAAGGAAGAGCAAGAGCTTGCATGCACTGGTGCCCGGGCCTTACGTGGAAATACATCCGGCTGATGCAAGGCATTACAAGATTAGGGACGGAGAAAAGGTAAGAGTATCCTCCAGGCGTGGCTCGATAGAGTTGATCGCCAAGGTCGGGAGAGTGGACAGGGGATTGATCTTCATTCCGTTCCATTTTTTCGAGGCTGCTGCAAATGTACTTACCAACCCGGCGGTTGATCCTGTTGCAAAGATACCCGAGTACAAGGTGTGTGCAGCAAGGCTGGAAAAGAGCGCTTAACAGTGCAGGTTTACAGGACCGGGGCGTCCGGTTATACCTCTTACTCGGGTAATAGTCGCGTATATAACTGAAACCAATATTGACCGGCCGGAGATGAAAAAAGATGAGCTTGTTTTTAGCCGGCAAAGAGATGTCATGAGCGGCTTTTTGCTAATAGTATGTGGTGTCATAATGCCATAGTAAAGGTGGGCTCGTGGACTTTTCAGTCGAGATGGGAAAGGAAAAATCGCCAATGCTTGGCTTGAACCGGCTCCTGCATTATTATTTGCCGAATTTTCCGGCAGTGCCTGAAAGCTGTTTGAAAGTCCGTTACAGTTAGGTTGTCGGATGGCGCGTACGTGGTTCATGCTGTTTCTGTCTCTCTTATGTTCCACTGCTGGAAATGTTGTACTCAAGGGAACCATGCTTGGGATCGCTTCCGCACATGCGGGTATCAACGGCATTGACCTTGTGCTGTTCCTTGTTGCGGATCCCGGACTTTGGGGCGGCCTCATATTGTACGGAATGGGTTTCCTGCTTTGGATACGCGTGCTCGCCGTGGCAAAGGTGAGCAGGGTGTACCCTGTAGGCGCCAGCCTGAGTTTCCTGTTGATACTGGTTGCGTCGAGAGGATTTTTCAACGAACATTATTCAGCGGGCAGTCTGTTCGGCGTGATACTGATAGGGGCCGGAGTAGTGCTTTGCGGCATAGAGCCGCGAGGAAAGAAAACAGGGAGCGCAAAGTGACGGCAACCTTGTTTTTCCTCTTGATTACGGTGCTGTGCGTGAGCGCGGCCAACCTCTTTTTGAGATATGGCATGGCAAGACTGGGCCGCGGCGGGTTTGTCGCCGTAATTCGCCATGCAATCAAGACGCCGTGGGTCTTGATGGGCGGCTTTCTTTACGCAATATCCATGGTCGCCTGGCTTGCAACCTTGCGCGACATGCAACTCGGGTTGGCCTACCCGGTTTATTTCGGTGGTTCATTCGCACTTGTACTGCTTGGTTCCGTGTTCCTACTGGGGGAAGAACTGACCTGGCAGCGGCTTGTGGGAGTGGCAGCCATATTTGCCGGAATACTATTGGCTACGCCATGAGTATGGTGCGTTTACTCTTAAGCCGATTAGTGAAATGGATTAGAAATGATCCTGGCGCAAGTCTTGCGTGGCTCGCCTCCCTGGTCGTGCTGGTAACAACCGCCCCGCTTTTTGGCGTCACAATGAACCGGGCCGGAGACGACCTCTACCACCTGGCCAACGAGATCCAGGTTGCCATGGCGATTAAGAGGGGACAAAACCCGTTCGGACCGCTCGACATCATTTTCGGGACACCTATTTTGAAATTTTACCAACCTCTGTTCTACTTGATTACAGGAAGCCTGCATGCCTTGTTCGGTTTCAATATCGTATTTTTGCACAATGCGCTGACCGTATTGGCTTTTGCAGCATCTCCCCTGGCACTCCACTGGTCGTACAGGCAAATCGGACTGTCGAGCCTGGCCTCGGGTTTGGCTGCCTTGCTTACTTTGGCATCCGTGGCTGCCTTTGGAAATTCATACGAGGCATATTTCCAGGCCGGAATAGTGACCCAGTCACTGGGAGCAGTGTTCTTTCCATTGTTCATAGGGGCATTTGCCCAATTGTTGAAAGGCAAGCGCGGGCCGGTCAGCACGAGTGCTCTTTTCGGGTTGGCCTTTGTATCACATGCGATCATGGCCGTGTACGCGGTTCTTTCCGGGGCACTGATGTTCCTGGTCGGCGATTTTCGCTTGCGGCGGCTTTTCTGGAAACTTGCTTCCTTCAGCATACTCTGCTTTGTACTTGTAGCCTTTTGGTTGGTACCCTTCATACAGCACCAGGAACGCCACAGGCCGGTTCCGGATCTCGTGGCAAGGAACGGTACCACGATCTGGTTCACCGGTTTGTCGCCTTCACAACTTGATCAACAACTCTTTTCCGGCCGGCTGCTTGATGATGCAAAAGTCCTGCACAGCGGGCACCAGGGACCCGCCGATGCATTGACTGACAGACTCAACATAATGGGCACCCTGACCCTCCGCATGCCGTTTGTCACAATCCTCGTATTACTGGGTTTCTTCCTTGCCTTGTTACATTTACACGACTTTGCACACAGGTTCCTGGTATCGGGTTTTGTCTTTTCATTGATAATGTTGCTTGGACCTGATGACGTGGGCTGGCTGTATTGGATACCATTTGCCGACCGGATACAGGTATTCAGGGCCGTGTACCTGGTGGAGTTCTTTGCATTCGGTCTTGCAGGTGCCGGATTGAAAATAGTATTCGACGGTCTTAGGCGTTTTTTCCAGGATCACGAGTTCCTTACAGGCAAGAAAAAAAAGGTGTTTTTCAGCGCGGCTGCTGTGTCCGGCCTGGCATTCTTGTTTTACCAGGTAGGCAAGTTGGTCTATGTGCACGTGGACCTGCGGGACATGTCCGCATATGAGAAATTGTACGATGTCGCCAAGTACGCACGAGCCGGCTTTCCATTGCGCGTGTATGATTACTACAAGCGGTCGGACAAGAGGCGGAATGCGTACATGTCTTACAAGGGAATGCGGTCTGTTTGCGGTCATTGGGGAGGCGTGGGCCCCTTGGTAACCATGCAGGTGTGCACCTACCTGCAGTCTCCATTAAAATCATTGACTTTGGCCCGGCACCTGGGAATCGGTTACTACCTGGTCGGCTACCATCAGGACAAATTGCTGCGAACAGGCATGAAGGAGTCAAAGAAGCCTTTTGTACGTCTCGCATACGGCCGTGGTCACTACCTATTCAAGGATACACGGGCCCATTACTTGTGGGCCGCCTCAAGGCCGATCTTGGTAATCGCAAACAACGCCCAGTGGTTCTACCTGAACAGGTCATGGATTCAGAGCATGGCTGCATCCAACGACAGGTTGCAGCCGGCCACTTTTGTACGGCTACCTGCAGGAGTAAAATTATCTCCAAACACTTTTTCAGGTTTTGAAGAGGCTTTGATATTGGATCCGACGAGGATCTCCAAACATGAGAAAAAATTACTCGCCCGTATTTCGAGCAGTAATGAAATGGCGATATATTCGGTCACTCCAATCAAGGGTATAAAAACGAAGCCCATTCCCACCAGCCGTAAATCATTGACCGGGAGCAGCATGGGTCCTGTAGGTGAACAACCGAAGTTCAGAAAGATTAGTGCCCGTCTCGGAGGCCCTATAACCTACGAAGTCACCATGAACAAACCGGGTGTGGTTGTATTGCCTGAGATTGCCGTGGATGGATGGCAGTCCTCTTTGGACGGATCAAAGACCACGGTCCTCGAAGCAGGACCTGATTTCGTGTCAGCCGTTGTTCCAAAGGGAAGGCACGTGCTTTGTTTCCGATGGCGGACTCCAAGGCGGGAAGAGTTGCTGGACTTGTTATCCATAATGGGCTGGCTGGGGGTAATAACCTGGTTCATTGTAAAAAAGACCGGCAAGGACAGGGCATGAGTCTTACCGCCAAGTGGATAGCGGCCCAAGTCCGAAGGCTGGCCATCCCTGTTTTACTTATTGTGTACCTGACCTTAAAGCTAGTTTCAGCCCTTATCCTCGGGGATGCTCCCGAGCCACAGTCTCCTCCCGATGGTTACGAGGTACAGACACCGGAAGTTCGCATGGTCTGGCACAGCACGGACTGGACCTCGCTTTTTGTGGTAAAGATCATCGAGCAGGGAGGAGATTTCGATCACCCGTTGCTGGAGAAAAAAACCAGGTCAAATTCCCTGTCTTTACCGAATCTAGACAGGGGCCGTGTTTATTGCTGGCAAGTGGAAGCACTTAAGTCAGGCCGGATGTCGCGTACGGCCTGTTTCAGGTTGTCTCCTTATCGAATCGTGTACTAGGCGCCGGGTAGGCATCAATAAGGACACGAACATGGTTGCCTCTTTGTAAAGAAGAAAAGCTATATGCCACGGCCCTTAATCCGCCTTCTTCATAATAATTTTTGAAGAAAAACATTATGTTTAATAAAGCCGGAAAGCGATCAATCTGCGTTGTACCTGACCAGGATGGCGGTAATATTGTCTGCACCGCCTGCCGCGTTTGCAGCCTGTATTAGCGGCTGAATGGCCCTGTTTAAATCCTTGCCTTCTTTTTCAAGTATTTGTCTTATCTCTTCATCGGATATCATGCCGGAGAGGCCATCGGAGCAAAGCAGGTATATGTCGCCATCCCTGGATTCTTCACGTTTCAGGTCGACGAGTACAGAGTCTTTCATGCCAAGGGCCCGGACTATAACATTCTTGTGCGGAAAATTATCGATCTCTTCTTGGGTGAGCTTTTTCATCCGGATGTAATCGTTTAGCAGGGAATGGTCTTCCGTGAGTTGTTCGAGCCGTCCGTCCCGGAACCTATACGCCCTGGAATCTCCGACATGACAAATGTACACGACCGAGTCCTTGAACAGAGTGCCTACAATGGTGGTCCCCATTCCACGGTACTTGGGTGTGCGCTGGGCGACCTCGAAAATCTTTGCATTGGCCAGCTTGATAGACACTACAAACCGGTTCTCGTCCATGTTAAGGCCCTTGTCCAATTTGTAAGGCCATGTAATTTCTTCATCAGTGGCAGTAGCCTTGAAGAAGTTGGCCACTGTTTCAACCGCCATCTTGCTGGCTACTTCTCCCGAGGCATGGCCTCCCATGCCGTCGGCTACTATATATAGATGTTCTTCTTCCAAGAGATAAAGCGAGTCTTCATTGTGAGCGCGCTTCATTCCTACATGGGTAAGGCCTGCGGACTCAATACTCATCAGCCACCTTTTTCGTTTGTGACAGTTATTTATTACCGCCGTCGTATCGAAACGTCAATGCCTCGTGTCCGGTTTTTATAAAGCGATTAGAAGGTAATAATATCTCCAATCTGTGTCCTGGTATCTTCAAGTTTGTCTGCAGCCACCTCGAGAACTCCCTTTGCCCCGGGGACAGGCCCGGCCAGGCGCCATGGCGCCAGATGTCGTCTTGTGGCAAGGATTCGGCCGCTTTTGTCGAGAAAGGCGCAATCTATGGGATAAGACATGAAAAATGTATGTATGGCCGAACATGGTTCTATGTACATGCCCTGGTCTTGTCCCGGCTCTTTCCTTGCAATGAGACCGCGAAGTCTTTCCATGAAATTCGTAGCTACCATGACCTTTTCGGCCAATACCACGTTACGGGTTGCATTGTAAAACCTTGCAATCTTCAATGCACGATGATCTCCAGAGTAGGGCCGCAGGTTATCTCCAACCTGTTTCCCGTGTCCTGCGTATCTCCGTCAATAGTATAGAGTAAAGGAGAGTCTGATTCAAAAACCACCTTTTCAGCCAAATCTTCTATAACCCTGTCTGGCCTCATTGGCAGGCCCTTGTGTATTCTCGGCATTTCCATTGTAAAGCCGATTGGCGAAGTAAGTATGCCTAGTATATGAAACCTTCCCGGTTTTTCCTCGCACCTGTAGAACGGCTTGAAGCCCAGTCCGATCTGTTCGATTGTTGAAGCTGTTACCGCCGTGTATGAATCGTATGGCCACTCATGGCCGTCCACGATCACCCGTGCCTTGAATTTTTTGAACAATTTTTTAGCCATGTTGCCGTTTACCAAGGCTGACAAGGTTCCCCGGAAAAGCGTGGTAAATGCTGTCCAGGGTGAAGGCCTGCCGCTTGCGTAATAGGCGTCCAGAAAGTTATGAATGAGCCCGTTGCCGAAGATGAAGCCGTATTTGTCACCGATTTTCATCACCGGGCGTTTCACGGTTTCGAAGGCCTCGCCCAGATGGTATTTTTCGACCAGGTTGAACATGATGCTGTCCGGAGTTCCCTCGATCCCGAACGAGTTGGATATTGTGTTCATGGTCCCGCCCCTTAAGAAGGCGATCTTCGGAAGAGGCTGACCATTGTATACCTCTATCAACTTTGTTAGGGCCACGTGGTTGGATCCATCTCCGCCGTTGATGCCCAGTATATCAATTTTTCGCTTTTTAAACTGCTTGCATACGGCGGTTACCTCATCGAGGTCATTGGTTTTGAGGCTTTCGCCCTTGTCACCGAGTATGTAGCCGAATTTGATCATTTTTTTGGGATTCTTCCGGTTTTTCCTGGAATGCGGATTATTGATTATGCCTATACCGGGCAATGCACACCTCCAAAAATTGAAATTAACATCACCATACACGGGCGGTCAATCATTACAGGGTTTTACTTGACACACGGCCGCTTGGTTGAAAGATTTGGCTGGTGACAAGAATCAAGCACGGCCCGGTACAGGGAGGCATGATGATGATAATGGATGGGGTGGTCGATAAACTCGGGGCAATATCGAGTGCGCCGCTAAAATTCGCCAGGAAATGGAAAACCGGCAAAAAGGGTCGCAGGGTGGTCGGCCACTTATGCTCGTACTCTCCGGATGAAATTATTGCAGCAGCAGGGGCACTGCCGTTCAGGATGCTCGGTTCCGGCATGGAAATAGGCCGGGCCGACAAGCATATTCAGTCCTATACGTGTGATGTGCTTCGTTCCATCCTGGAATCGGACCTGACCGGTGAATACGAAGGACTCATGGATTTGGTCGTGTTTCCCCATACCTGCGATTCAGTCCAATGCCTTACCGATATTTGGTCCGAGGTAAGCGGCGCAAATTCCTCTCTTTCTATGTACATGCCGGTGAACTTGAAAAGCCGGGCCGCACCGGACATGATTGAAAAAGAGCTCAAGACCTTTCGGCAAGTTTTGGAAGCCAGACTTGATACAAAGATAACCGACGAGGCACTCGATTCGGCAATAGAGCAGCGGAAAGAGGCTGCCGGCCTACTTAAACGAATCTATTTCGCCAAGGTAAGGAAACCAAATATTATTCCAGCATCGTCGGTCCAGGCCGCAGTAAGAGCCTTTTTGTTCGCCCCATGGTCACGAACCATTCCCGTCTTGAGGGAGATGGCAGGATTGCTGGATGAAAGTCTGGCGCAGGAAAGAGATATAGTTCCAAGTGAAAAGAGACCACTGGTTTTCGTACTGGGAACGACATTGTCGGAGCCCGGGTTGATGTCGGCAATAGAAGAGACAGGTGCGTGGGTGGTAGGAGATGATCTTTGCACCGGTTCCAGGGCCTTCGAAGGGGAGCCGCCGGACCGCATCGAGGAAGCAGATCCCCTCAAGAGGATTGCCAAGAGACTGATGAACAAGCCGCCATGCCCTTGCAAATACTCGGGACCCGACAACCGGATCAATGGGATCATGGAGAGGGTGAAATCGGCCCATGCCGAAGGTGTCATACTGGTCAGGTGGAAATTTTGCGATCCCCTCGGGTTCGAATTGCCCGATCTCTCAAAAAAATTCAAGGCCGCCGGGTACAGGGTGCTTGAAATCGAGCTGTCCGGCGGCGGGGAGGTGACCCAGGCACTTAGGTCCCGGATCGAAGCTTTCACAGAGACAATGAAGCTATGAATGATAGCCTGGTAGATGAACCGGCGGGAGAGCTGCATGAGCAATAAAAGAAATTACAAACTGGAAAGTATCCGGGCCGGCAAGGAGCTGATGACGTTATATTACGTGGAAGCAAAAAATGCCTCGCACCAGGGCAAAAAAGTCGCATGGATAACTTCAGGCGGCCCGGTGGAACCCCTAATCGCACTGGACGTGATTCCCGTGTATCCGGAGAACCATGGTGCAATGGTGGGGGCTGTAAAAAACGGCCCCATGGTTGCAGAGCGGGCGGAAAATCTTGGATACCCTACAGATCTATGCTCGTACGCCAGGATAGATCTCGGGCAGGTGGAGAACCCGGAAGGCAGCCCGATTTGGGGCCTGCCCAAGCCTGATTTCCTGGTGTGCTCCAACAATATTTGCGGCACTGTTGTCAAGTGGTATGAAGCCTTGGCGCGTAAGTTCGATGTGCCTCTGTTCATCCTGGACACACCCTACCTGCACGATGCGAACAAGGAAACCGAAGAGCGGGCGGTTGCGTATTCAAAGGCCCAGTTCTCCGACTACCTGGCATGGCTCGAGCATGTAACCGGCAGAAAACTGAAGCAAGACGATTTGGAAGAAAGCGTATCTCTCGCAGCCGAAGCTATTACCCTTTGGAAGAAATGCCTGGAACACAACAAGCACAGGCCGGCGCCCATGACGTGCTTCGATGCATTTGTTCTCCTGGCTCCTATCGTCACATTGAGAGGAACAAGCCGGGTAGTGAACTTTTACAAAGACCTGGACGATGAACTCGCATCCAAGGTGGAAAACGATTCAGGCGCGGTTCCGGACGAAAGAATCCGCTTGTTGTGGGACAACATACCGGTTTGGTTTGCAATGCGTTTTATGGCTGACACTTTGGCCGAGCAAGGGGCCAACCTCGTATGTGACACCTATACTACCGCATGGGCGGACGCAGACCTCAAATCCGGATCATCTGCGGTAATCGAGACTCTAGCCAGAGCGTACACGGTCATCTACCTGAACCAGGGCATTCGTCCCAAGCTGGGGAAGATGATCGATCTGATAGAACAGTTCGATTGCCAGGGAGTTGTGATGCACTCCAACCGTTCGTGTAAACCGTATTCCTTTGGTCAATACGACATTCAAAGGCTCTTGCGGGACGAGGAGGGAATACCGGTCATGCTCCTCGAGGCTGACATGACCGATTCGCGCATGTTCCACGAGGCCCAGGTGGAAACAAGGCTAAAAGCCTTCCTCGAATCCATTTCATGACCATGACGCCGAGAAGGGGAAAGAATACCTTGCCGCCCGGCCCGGATCTTCCGGAGGCAAAGACAAGAAATGGAAAACATGGACAGAATGTTGAAAGCGGCTTTGCCAGGAAGGGGCCGGGCAGGGGACTTTTCAGGCCGAGGTTGTTGAACGGACTTTTCGGTGACCCGGTTGTGTACTGCCACTTGGCCCACCAGGGACGGGCCGTGCTCTTCGATATTGGCGATTTGGGCCCGTTGTGGTCGAAAGCGCTTCATAAGCTTTCCTATGTATTCGTGAGTCATACTCACCTCGATCACTTCTTCGACTTCGATAGATTGTTGAGGGCGGAGATGACTTTCCTGGGACAAAGAAAGAGGCCCCTGATATTGGCCGGGCCTCCGGGCCTGGCCCGAAAAGTTGCATCCAGGATCGATTCGTATTCCTGGAATCTGCTTGAAGATCCAAGGCCGTATTTCCTGGTTATGGAAATCATGTCAGGCCAAAACATGAAAGCCTATCGAGTTGTCCTGGAAAACGGCGGCAGGGCGTACGCCATAGGCAAAGAAGATTTGCCGACAGAGGATTCCTTTGATTTGAAGGCTTGTCTCCTGGCTCATGGTGACATCGAGTCAGCATGCTTTGCCCTTGAAGAAAGACAAAGCTGGTCCGTGAGGCCGGAAGCCTTGGCCGGCATGGGACTCAAGCCCGGTAAATGGTTGGACAAGTTGTTGGAACTAAAGAGAAACGATAAAAAGGAGGAACTCCTTGTTCCAAGTACAAGCGGAGAAACCAGGTTCATGTCTTCAGATCTGGAAAAGAAGCTACTGGTCAAAAGGCCGGGCAGCAAGATTGCCTTTCTTACCGATGCACAGGATACGAACGAAAATCGAAAAAAGGCATTGGAGGTTGTCCGGGGAGCCGACTGGCTCTTCTGCGAGGCAAGGTATTTGAACCAAGACAAGGACCTGGCGGGTCAAACCAACCACATGACAATTAGTGCGGCGGCCTGGATTGCCAGAGAGGGTGGAGTGAGGCTCGTGACTCCCATGCATGCTGCAGGCAGGTATGCCGACAAGGGGACAAGGAAAATGTTCATACATGAACTGGAATCCAGTTTCGACAAATTGGCTTTGTACGAATCTCCGGTCAAGTTCGACGCTTTTGAAAGCCGGATTATTTCATGACAGCTTTATGCAAATAGTATTTTTCAGGTTCTATTAGCAGGGAAAATCATATCGGTTATAGACCATGCACCCGGTTTTTGGTAAAAAGGCTCACGAATAAAAAGGGAGGTGTTGAACATGAGACAAATCAATTTTTTCTCATTCAGACCCTTGATCATACTTTTCGGGGTATTCGTGTTGGTATTTCTTATTCCCGGAACCACTAGGGCCCAGGATCAGGACGATGGAGCCGAATCATCTTCAGGGGGAGGAGACCAGGGACAGTCACAAGACCAGGGCAACAAGGAAAAGAAGAAGGAAGGCAAGGAAAAACAAGGAGAAGGCGAAAAGAAAAAAGAGCAAAATAAAGACACCTCGTACAGGGACAGGCTTCCTCCACCAAACGAGTCCAGGACAATAATAAAAGTTCCTCATTCCGGACCAAGACCGGACGCATTGGATTTCCATGGCGGTATCGGTGCATTTTATTTCGGTTTCGGCGCAGGAGCCAGGTATACCATGAACCTTGTGGGCAATGGCTTCGTTCCTTCGATCAACAATTCGGTCGGGCTGAGCATGGGCGCCGACATCATGGCTCATCCGGCCTATGCGTGTCACGGGTGGGACTTTTCACTGTCACTTCCGGTAACAATGGAATGGGCTTTCTACCTCACCAGGGCCTGGACTGTTTTTGCCGAGATAGGCACCACCGTATGGATTAGGCCCTTGGGAGAGTGCGGCGGCGTTATCAATAAATATTTCGATATCTGGTTCATCTTCGGTCCAGGTGCAAGGTGGAACATTACCGACAATTCGTTCATGGTCTTCAGGTTGACCTATCCTTATTTTTCGATTGGTTACGGGTTTTCTCTATAAGCAAGTGATAAAATTTCGGAGATGGTTCTACACTTCAGTTTCCCTGCAATCGATTCCCAATCTCGATAGTTCGTCCAGCACCGGCCCGTATATTTCATGTACTACCGGAATATGTACACCCTTCAACTCAATCTTTTCTTCAAGGATGAGCCTTGAGGCTATCGCCGCCGGCAATGAAACCGTTCTCGCCATTGCTGAATCCCCTCCGGGAATACCGTATGCAATCAGCGTGGAGGTAACAACCTTGCCCTTGCCGGTACCTTCCTCGACATCGAACTCGTGATGAAGCACTATCATGTCTTTCTCACCTTCTTTGTAGGACATCTTTTTCAGCATCAGGCTGCACAATACATCGAGACTGGTGCCTGACTCGATACCAACGGGATCGGCGGTAAACAGGCCTAGCCAATCAAGGTTTGAAACAACCTCGTCATTTATGCTCAATCCAAGTCTCCCGGCTACCTGTTCCCTGGGATTGGAACTCAAAACCAGCCCGGATTTTGCAGCAAGAAAGTCAACAAGTGATTGCCCTTCATAATGTTTCGATTCTTCGTCATCCAGGAGTCCCAAGTCAGTGATGGCCTTCAATGTTCTGCACCAGCCCTTGTTACGCAGGGTGCCCCTCAACATGTTTCGTATTCCATCGAGCCCGTAGAGGTTTATGTACGGAATCGAATTTCTGTTCGGGTAAGCCTCGAACTTTCCCGCCCCTGGAATATCAGTCTCCCAGCAACTCCCAAACAGTTCTTTCCCGGGAACGTGCACTTCTTTTCCATCTTTCAGGTATAAACCCGGATTGCGGCCGGCCATCAGCACGCCTTTGGGGCTCCATGAGAATTTGTAGCCAAACGGGTTGTCATTGTCGTCGGGCGCCGGCAGTCCTCCGCAGTAAGAGGTGAATCCTTTTATGGCGCCGCCTTCTGATTTGACCTTATCGATAATCCTCATGGCGGACATGTGGTCGATTCCGGGATCGAGGCCTGTTTCATTGAGCAGCAGAACACCGTTGTCTCTTGCCTCCCGGTCCAAGGCCTGCATAAGGTCGCTGACATAGCTCGTGGTCACCATGGATTTTTGATGTTTTATGCATAGTTTTGCCACCTTGACATGGTAGGTATATGGCAGGAGGCTTACAGCCAAATCGCATCTTGTTATCAGCTTCTCCAGGTCCTCCTCGTTTGAGACATCCAGGGAAAGCGCTTCACCGTTCTCATGCCCATTTACCAGGGCTTCCGCCTTTGACACGGTCCTTGAGGCCACGGTAACATCAAATCCGCCCTGTTCCAAAAGGTAACCGACCAAGGGCCTTGAAACCAGACCCGCTCCCAGAACCAAAACTTTCTTTCCAGCCATGATAATCCTCCCGCAGCTTCAGGTTCCTGCAGTTTCAGCTAAATATTTCTCCAAGTAACGGTACGCTCCGGTCAACTCGCCTTTCCATACTATTACAGCCCGTTTTATACTCCCCGGCAGGCCACTCGACTCCAGGTCGGATGCCGGATCAAGCCCGGCCAGATAGGGGAGAAAGGGACCGAGAGATTTTCCGAAATGTTGTGAAGAATCCCTTGGAAGTTCGCAGGGCAGGTTGTCTACAGCCAATATGACGGGACCCCTTCCTTGAAATCCGGGACAGGCTTCTTTTTTGTCCACGTCGAATACATATACGGGATCCCCCGGATCGGTTGATTCAGTGGTGATCTCAACTGCGCCCTCAATGTCGCAAGAAATATCACCTATTACCTCGAGCTTGGCTTCTCCCGAAGCCCAGGTCGACTCGACCCATTTTCTCGTAATCAATCTCGGATAATTGTTTGTCCAAAAGATGCAATTTACCAGCACGCTTAGGTGATTCAGAAATTCTTCGAACCTGGGTTCGTAATTTCCCGGATTATCGTAATAATCCTGCAAGTCAAAATCCACGTTTTCATGCTTTGGACGAACCATGTGTCTCTCGTGAAACACTACTTTTACCAACTTGTCGGCAATGGGTTCTAGCCCGAACAAGTCCTCGGGGTCAACCTGCACGTGTGGCAGGAGATCGAAAATTTCCTGGGCCCCGCCCGACACGTTGCCATATCCTGCAAAACCAACCACCATCGGCCTCAGGCTCCTTGGAACACCTTGCCTCGCAAGTTTCCTGCCTGCCTCGGACACGACCTGTTTTGCAGCTTCAAGCCCGTGGTAATGATATGCCTGCTGAATTTCCACGAGAGGAGTTTCAATTCCCTTTATCTGTAATCTGCGTCCAAGCGCCCACAATGTGTCAATCATACCGGCAAAGCCCGCGTACCGGCCGAAGAATACCAGTCGCCGGCCCTTTTCGTCAGTGATCTTCTCATAGTCGACGAGGCTTGCCCCGGCTTCCATCAGGCGTTTCAGCATGGGCATGTTTTCCTTCTGCCCCTTGATGGTGTGTGAAAAGAAGACATAGGCCCTGCCTGGAAGAAAGAAGTCGGCCGGTATCTCTTTTACAGCGAGTACTACCTTGCAATTCGAAATATCTTCTACGACTTCAGCACCGGCCGCCATGTAATCCTTGTCTGCAAAGCCTCTAATATCGGATGGTTGGATCTTTACTTCAATGCCGCCTTCCACAAGAGCCGCAACCTGGTCGGGCGTCAAGGGCGCCCTCGCTTCCCAGCGGTTCTTATCTTCCCTTCTTATTCCTATACAACCGGACATCTGCATGAAACTTCCTCCAACTCATTGGTTTTGATGATTTTCGATTCCTGGCTAATCAAAGCTGTGTAAAAAGTCGTGAATGGATTAATGGAAGAACGCATTTCGCATCCGTTACAGCTTTTCATACAAGGTTACAGGATCCATGGTTGATACTCCGGCTTTTTACAAAATTGTCACCTTTGTTTTTTCCTTATCAGTTTCAGCAGCATATCGGCCCTCTGGTCATTGGCCAAGACCAGTGCATTGTACTCGGCGGTCGCCCTTTCCAGGTCATTCATCCCGAGGTAAGCCTTTCCCAAAATGAAGTGGGCCTCGTTGTTCATGTAGTCTGTTTGCAAAACCTCCTGGAGGACGTTTACAGCCTTCGAATATGCTCTCTGCTCAAAGTACAGCTTGCCAAGCATGGCCTTGACGGCGAGATTGTCCGGAGCCAGGCGCCTTGCTCTCTCAAGGTATCTGCGTGCGCTTTTTTTCCTCCCCCTGGCAAGCTCGCTGTTGGCGAGATGGAGGTATCCTTCCACCAGGTCAGGCTGTGCCTTGATGGCGCGGCGGTACTCTTTTATCGCCTTGTTGAACAATGTCTGTGTCTCAAAAATCTCGCCCATTCTCACATGTGCAATACCAAGCCTCTTGTTGTTGCGTAAAGCCTTTTGATACTCCATGATCGCTCGTCCGATATCTCCTTCTGCTCTCAACACCTCGGCAAGGTAGAAATGAGCCCATGGATTGCTTCTGCTCTTCCTTGCCACGTCCCTAAGAACGGTTCGAGCCTTGTCGAATTTTTTGGCCAGCATGTAAGTCCTGCCGATCTGTATCCGTGCCTCCATGTTCGCAGGATCTGTTGCAACAGCCAACTTGTAGCTTTTCATCGCCTGATCGAGTTTTCCTCTGCTGAAAAAGAGATCACCCTTCCTTAAATGTGCTTTGCTGAATCTCGGCTTGCGTTTTATGGCTCTGTTGAACATGTCCAGGGCCTCTTCGAACTTATTTTCACGCGAGAACAACATTCCTTTCATGAAGTAGGGTTCCGGAAGCAATGGATCCAAATCCATGGCCCTATCCAACGCCTTAATCGCGGCCGGTTTCAATCCCATTGCCAGGAAAACCCTTGCAAGGCCCACGTAGGCCTTGGCTGTTTTCGGTGCTTTTTTGAGCGCGGCAGTGAACGTCTTCTTCGCATCTTTCAACCGTCCGATCTTTATATATATTTCACCTGCACGACACAGGCCCTCGGCACTTTCCTCTTCATTTTCATCTGCTTCCAAATATGCTGAAATAGCTTGGTCGAGCTTACCTTCCTTGGCAAATTCGTCTCCTTTTCGCAGCAAATCGGGTACAGGAGAGCAGGACCAGGCAAACACTAGAAATATGGTAATCATGAATTGGAAAAGGATGGTTCTCTTGCTTTCGGCATTATGATTCCGAAATGGGTAAGCGAATACACCTTGCATACTTTCGTCCTCCACCCGAAGCAGCGCGCCAGCCACTATAGTAATCGTTGTTGTTATACGGATTGGGAATATTCTTCAAGTCCAAAAGAATCGATTGGCGCCGGACAAATCACCGGTCATTGTCTTGACGCTCACTTGATCAAACTATACCATGCCGAAACTGGATAGGGAATTATTGGTTTAGGCGGAATTGAGGAATATCCATGGGCTCTCTTGGAACAATAGGCAAGTATGAACTGCTCAAAAGGCTCGCCGTAGGTGGTATGGCCGAAGTGTTTCTCGCCCGTCAAACAGGACCCCATGGCTTTGAGAAAATGGTCGTGATCAAGAAAATTCTTCCCCATCTTGCAGCCCAGGAAACTTTTGTAAGAATGTTCCTGGACGAGGCCAGGATTGCGGCCCGTTTCAATCATCCGAACATAGCCCAGATATATGAACTTGGTGAAGATGGAAGAACCTTGTTCATAGCGATGGAGTATATACATGGTAAAGATTTGAAATCCATAATACGGCGTTGCGCACAAATAAAGCAGAAGTTGCCCGTTGAGCATGTCGTTCGAATAGCTTCCCAAATCCTGGATGGTCTTCATTATGCACACAGTCGAACAGACCCGGATGGAACACCCGCAGGTATCGTCCACCGGGACGTTACTCCCCATAACATAATGGCCTCCTTTGAGGGAGGTGTAAAACTGGTCGATTTCGGTATCGCAAAGGCCAGGAGCCAGCTATCAACTACGCTGCCGGGACAACTCAAGGGAAAATTCGCCTACATGTCTCCCGAGCAATGCATCAGTGCGGACGTAGATCGCCGGTCGGATATTTTTTCAGTAGGAGTCATCCTATTCGAGTTGTTGACCGGCAAGAGACTGTTCAAGCGCCAACTGGATGTAGAAACAGTGCGCGCCATAACCGATGGTGAGATCGAGCCTCCAAGCAAATTTGCCGATGATATAGACGAGGAGCTCGAGGCAATAGTTTTGAAGGCCCTGGAACGTCCAAGAGAGAAACGTTACCAGACGGCCCAGGAGATGCAACTGGCCCTCGATGATTACCTGGCACATAAAAGGTTGACCTCGAGTTCCGTACACCTGTCACGTTTCATGTCAAACCTTTTCGAGGGAGAACTCGCCATCATAAAGAAGGCCCTCGACGAAGCCAATGCAGATAACCTGGAGGGAGCAGTGCTTTCACGCCAGGAAGATGCAAGCCTGGACCAGTTTCTCGCCATGTTCTTCGACGATTCATCCTCTGATGTCAAGTCTGACAGAGATCAGAGCAGTATCCCTGACTGGCCGGATTGGTCTTACACAGGTGAAGAAAAGAAGGAGAGCACCCAACCAATTCCATCAAAACGATTCCGGGTTGAAGCTGTGGATACAGTGGAGATCAAGCCCGGCGATAGAGGGGGATCAAAAGTCGAAAAGCCCAAAAAAAAGACCGAAACCATGTGGAAACTCGAAGAATCCTTGAGTAAAGAATACCCCGGGGACGCAAAACGGGAACAGAAGCCGACCAGGAAGGTTGATTTTTCCTTGCAACCGGATGGGGAAATAAAGAAACGCCCATCTCAAAAAATACGATCAGGCAGGACTGCCAAACCAATTGAAAAAGCGCCTCCGCCCAAGCCTCCTCCGGGCCTGGAAGTAAATTACAAATCATCTCCCGTCCAGATGCTGACCCGAAAGGGAATTGGCGGCAGAACCGGACAGACGGCGGGTACAAAGGAAAAATTGCAAGCAGGTAAATTTGTAAACGAATCCGTTGAGAAGAAATATCATCCAACCACGGGCGAGACTGCTCGTGAGAACTCGAACCTTGAACCTGGCGGCGCCGTATCTGTCCCTGCTGCCGGTCATTCCGCAGGTATTGACTCGAATCAGCATGTTCAATCAGGAAACCACCTTTTGCAACATGAGGTGGGATTGACCTCAAGCGTTATGGAACTGGAGGAAAGACATGGACAAAAATGGCTTTTCTTCGGCGTGTTGGCTTTGATCTTCGGCGGTATCGTTGTTTTTATCTTTTCCGTTAGTGGCAAGAATGCAACCGGCATTAAACCTGTTTACGGGTACGTTAAAATTTCATCCGCACCTCCTGGAGCTGATATTTTCCTGGATGATGTCAGGTTGCCGTCCAGGACCCCGACCCAGCTCGATAAGATAACGCCCAATCAGGACCATAAAATAAAAGTGACCCTTCCTGGATATCCAACTTGGGAAAAGACCTTCAAAATATCCGATACCTCCAAGCCGCTTATCTTCAAGGCGATACTTAGTGAAGCTGAAGCCGAAAAAGCCCGCATGGCCGGTGCCCCAATTTTCTGGGGAATATCCAGCAACAAAAAGGGCACCTTGATTGTAGATAGCAAGCCAAGGGGCGCGGAAATATTCCTGGATGGAGTTTTAACTGGGAAAAAGACCCCAAGGACCTTCAAGAATATTGCAGCAGACCGGGACCACGTGGTTCTTTTGCAACTCGCGGATAAGGCGCTGGCATTTAGCAGAGTCCACGTGGAAGAAGGTAGTCAATCCAAGATCGAGCTCAAACTCGATGGTATACCCGAAGCTGCGTCAGGAGGAAGGTTGAAGGTTCGAATTGATTCCCAGCCTAGGGGGGCGAAAGTCATTGTAAACGGTTTTCCCTTAACCAAGACCACGCCGGTTTCGGTAAAAATGTTGGCTGGTGGTCCATCCAGGGTTGAGCTGGTTTTAGAAGGCTTCAAGCATTGGAGCAGGAAGATTCGCCCGGTACCTGGAGTGGACATTACCATTAAGGCAAACCTCGAAAAGAAGAGGTGAAGCAGATATGAATGGGTTGAGACATGTATTGTATATCGACTTGCTGCTCTTTATATTCGGATGCGCTGCAGGAAATATCAATTCGGAAAAAAAGGAGCACAAATTTTACAAGAGCCCTGCGGCCAGGCATTGCCTGGAATTCGAGAAAAAGGGACTCGATATGGATAGCCGGGCATGTTGGTCCCGGCTTCTGAACCGGATCGAACAGGATCCGGCGTTCAGAGAGACTGAAGAACTTTCCGAAGCAGACATTGAAAAAGTTCGCCGAAAGGTCGTCTCCTCTTCAAGGCGTGAAGCGCGGATGCGGGGGCATTGGAATAAATGCTTGTCTCTTCCTCCCAATCAGAGGCAAGAGCGGTTGTCATGTTTCAAAAAGCACTTGGCCCTGTACAGGTCGAGAATGACCCGGGCTGACAGGTTTGAAGTTGAAAATGCGATTCAAACCATTGAAACAACAATCAAGACGGCCACTGGTGATACAGAAGATACGATTGAACATGTAGGTAAGCTCTTGGGTGCGGATCTTTCTATCGAGGATGAAGGTATAAGGATTCATCGGATTGCCTCGCGGGGAATCATGAAAGAAGCGGCAATCCCTGAAGAGAGTATCATTGTTCTTGCAGAGGAAACAAGGACCGCAGGACTTGCACCTGATGAAAAAATTTCCATACTGGAGTCATGTGAAGACCGGCCCATAAGATTGCTGGTAAGGCACGGCGGTTTGGACAGGGTAAAATTTTTCAGGTTCACGGCAAGGTGCGGGAAGAATTTTACAATTCAGGATTTGAGTTCATTCGAGAGTCCCCCCGAGGTATGCACTACTGCCGACAGCCTGGAATTGGGTCTGGGCATCAGTTGGTGCTACCTCCCTGTAGATGGGATACTCGAGATTGAGGAAGTGTGCTTGGATTCACCCGGCGCCAGGGCCGGTGTTAAACCGGGCCAACAGGTGATTTCAATAAACGGCCAGGACGTGCTCGGCAAATCCTTTAAAGAAATAAAACAGTTGGTCGGCCTGTTTCCAGGTCGTTCGATTCTCCTTGGTGTAAAGGATGGCAGCTTGGAATCACCGGGGCCGATTACAGGCCCGGCCCTGGATGATCAACACAGGCATGACTGTTGGAAAGCTATAGAAAGCACCTTGGACACCGGACATTAAAAACGTTTGAGGCCTTGACGCCAATACTTTCGGCAATGACTTCAGGGACAGGGATTCTGGTCCCGGCCACACGGATCTTTTGGTTCGCAAAGGCCGAATTTACAAGTTCGTCCGTCTGGACAATCCCGGTCTGCAAGGCAGGTTTGTACACATGCCGCATCCAGGCAAACAAAGCCGTCCGGGCAGTCAGAGTTGAAGCTGCAGCCGGCTTCACACAAGCCTGCTTTGCAAATCTCGTCAATGCCGCAGTCCTGGTTGCCTTTGCAAATCTTGCGGCACCACCCGTCCAAGCACAACCAGTCTTGATCGCAGTCTGCCTGGATATGGCATGCTCCAGGCTCAAGGGTGCACAGATGATCTTTACATTCCTCATTAAAGCCGCAATCCTGGTTATTATCGCATAGCCTCACGCATTTTCGATCGAGGCATCTTTCGCCCTTTGGACACTCTGACGAGCAGGTACACACGGGCCGGCCGGCGTTGGTATCAATATCCGTATCCGCGTCTGTATCCGTGTCTGTATCCGCGTCTGTATCGATATCGATATCGCTGTCCGTGTCCGTATCAGCATCGATGTCAGTGTCTGAATCGGCGTCCACGTCAATATCCGATCCGGGCCGCGTGTCAGTGTCCCGGCCGGAACACGGCCCGCCGTCGTTGCCCTGCGAGTGTGACGGCCAGCAGGTGTAAGAGTCACAGCAGTAACCGTTATAGCATGCAATGTCGCAATTCCTCCCGTATGCTTTCCCACATGCTTCCTCGTCAAGGCAGCATGAGCCGAGCAAGAGAGAACAAGAGAACGGTAATGCGAATAACAAAGCTTGCGAAGCTCTCATGACTTCACCTCCCGGTCAGTTTGTTTCTTTCGAACGGTTGTGTATCCTTGGTGCATGCAGGTCAAATGCAATGGCGGCTATGGGACCGTACACCAGATCTTCCGGTCCTGCCAGGTTGAACGGTTGGTACACCTGAGCCAGCAGGCTGAACCTGGATCCCATGTCAACCTCCACACCGCCCCCGAATGCGGCGTACGTGTCGCCCGTGCCGATCGAAGAATTGGGAATGGGCGGGATGTACGAAACAACAGTGGTATCCTTGTTGTTGGTCGGTTGATTTTGCACCGTGGCACCGCCGAACAGTCTCCATGAACCGAAGTCGTATCCAGCCACCAGGCTGAGGCGCCCGACAAAGACCACAACCCTGGCGCTGTCAGTCGAACGATAACTGCAATCAAGGCATGTAACCTCCATTCGGGCCGGCACGAACGCTAGCTGGGCTTCTCCGCTTCCGCCCAGGTACCAGTGAGGGGAAAGATGGCCCGAGGCTGCGAACCCGATTCCACCTGCCTCGAAATAGCTTTCGCTCGGCCTGTGGGCAGGGCAGGGCGCTGTGTTGAACGAATATGCAGAGGGGCCGTAGCTGAAGGGAATCCACACAGCCACGTGTTTGCCGAATCTCACGTGCAGGGTAGAGTCCAGTTTGGTTCTAGACACGTACAGACCGGACCTTGCTCCCTCTGCACGTTCCGGAGGCCTGGACCACACTACAGTAGAGTCTCCCATGGTCATGCCAAAGGCATTGATCCTGCCGGACCACAGGGGCGGGGCAGGCGGGTTGACCAGTGCGGACCTGCGAATCAAGTAACTGTGGGGCGTTGCATCAGTCAACACGGCACAACCTTGGGCCAGGAAACCCAAGGCAAAACCTGAAGCAATAATTAAATACGACATTACACCCGTGTCCTGCTTCATGACCCGCCTCCGGCTTGGTTCTTGAAGGCCCTGCTTTTTTACGATCATATTAAGCAAAACCCGGGCCAAGTTTAGGTGGATTTTGAATAAGCGTTTGATTTCAATGGATTGAGTAAAAATACCAATGAGGCATTTTTCGATAAAGGCGCATGTGGCCTATTTGATCACGTGCAAAAAATGCACACTATGTGACAAGAGAATCACAGGTGTTGGCCAACCCTGGTTGATTGGATTGAAATTCAGGGGCCAAGAGCAAGGCCGAGTGTAATAAAATGCAATAAAATATCGGATCAAGTCTTGATCTTATTCAAGTTTCCTGGTTTGTTCTATACATCCCCCGTTTTCATGCAGGTGGGAAAGCACGAGTTTGGTATGCGGGAGGTTTCATGTCGAAGCGCGTGAGGGGAATCAGAATCAAATTTTGGGGCGTGCGGGGCACGTGTCCCACTCCTGGGCCTAAAACCGTTGTTTATGGAGGCAACACTCCCTGCGTGGAACTGGCTTTCGGCACCCGGAAGATCATGCTGGATGCAGGCACGGGCTTGAGAGTAGCAGGTGAAAAGGAAATCGGGGGTGAAGGCAAGGAGTGGCTAATATTTCTATCTCATTTCCACTGGGATCACATTCAGGGCTTTCCCCTGTTCATGCCCTTGTTTTTCAAGGGAAACAAGATAATTGTGTACGCCGAGAAGAGGCCTGATACCAATGCCGCCGAGGTCATGAGAGCCCAGATGTCGTACCCGTGTTTTCCAGTGGAACTTCCGCATGTTGCCGCCGATTTCGAGTTCAAGAATTTAGTAGACCAGGACAAGATAAAGCTGGGCAAGGCTGTTATTAAATGCCGGCGTATCAATCATCCCGGCGGTTGTTTGAGCTATCGACTGGATTCGGGTTCCAAGTCCGTCGTGTATGCAACTGATACAGAGTCGATTACAGGCGAACCGGACCCGGTCCTTATAGAGCATGCAAGGGCCGCGGATTGTTTGATTTATGATGCTTGTTATACGGACCAGGAGTACATCGGTGCGATAGGCCCGCGCAGGGTCGGATGGGGACACTCGACATGGAAAAAAGGAGTTGAAGTAGCCAAGGCTGCAGGCGTAAAGAAGCTGGTTCTGTTTCACCACGATCCTTCTCATGATGACGGGTTCGTGGAGGGAATAGAAAAGGCCTGCCGGGAAGTATGGCCAGACTCTCTTGCTGCTCGGGACGGCTTGGAAATTAATTTATAAAAGTCTTGAAAAAAGCCGAAACAGGCGCATGAATGGTGCCATATTGGGAAAAAGCCTATAAGCAGATTTAAACGTGCCGGTCTGATAAGGCATTTATGACTTTTTACCGGCGCCGCTATTTGTAGGCTTGGGAACCAGAGCTGTTTTTAAAGATCATTTTCCTTGAGAAACCTGTACAGGGTTGCTCTCCCTACCCCGAGGAGTTTGGCTGCCTTTACCTTGTTCCCATTCGTTTCTTCAAGGGCTTGTCTTATTGAAGGCAAGTCGAGCCTCTTTCTCTTGCCGGTTTGGGCGCGATCTTTCCTGTCATCGAGGTCCATGGGAATGTGCCAGCTATTGGCTCCTCCCATGATTTCAGGAGGTAAATGGCCGAGTTGTATCTTTCCGTCTTTACAATAAATGGAAGCGAATTGCATGGCGTTTACAAGCTCCCGAACATTCCCGGGCCAATGATACTCCATGAACCGGTCCATAACCTCGGTGGAAACAGATTCAATGTTGACATGGCTCTCTTTTCTGATGGATCCGGCTATCCGCTCCACAATCAATGGAATATCCTCTTTTCTCTCGCGCAAAGGGGGCAGGTGTATTGGAACTACGCAAAGGCGGTAGTACAAATCTTCTCTGAAGATTTTTTCGTGGACGAGTTTCTTCAAATCCTTGTTGGTGGCGCTCACAATACGCACGTCCACGGAAATTGATTTCTCGCCTCCAACCTTTTCAAAGCTCTGTTCCTGTAGCACACGCAGCAGGTGAACCTGCAACGACGGGTACAATTCACCGATTTCGTCCAGGAACAATGTGCCGTTGTCTGCCAGTTCGAAACGTCCCTTCTTTTCACGTATTGCGCCGGTAAATGCCCCGCGGACATGTCCGAACAGTTCGCTTTCGAGAATATTTTCAGGCAATGCACCGCAATTGATCGGAACAAAAGGATTATCCTTTCGGGTGCTCTCCAGGTGGATGGCCCTGGCAGCGAGTTCTTTGCCGGTTCCGCTTTCCCCGCTGATGAGCACAGGGTACCTCGATTTCGCGACTTCCCGGATACTAAAGAAGATCTCCTGCATGACCCTGGATTGACCTACCATTTCGTGGAAAACCGGCTGCCTGGAATGCTCCATGCGGAGATTGTTTACCTCGGTGATGTCTTTGATTGAAAGAATCACTGCAGGTCTGTTGCCTGGATTCAGTTCGATAGCAGCAGTGGACATGCGTAGTTTTTTCTTTACCCCTGAAGGAGTTTGAACAGTGGTTTCGTACCTTCTATGGCCTGGTGGCGTGGCAGGGCCGTACTCGAATGGGCATTCTCCCTTGCACAAGCCATTGGGTGCGAATATTCCATGACAATCCTTCCCAAGTATCTCGGTTTTCTTTACCCCGGTTATCCTCTCTGCAGCCTTGTTGAATAAGAAAACCCGGCGATGAGGATCATGCACGATTATGCCTTCTTCCAAGATATCCAGGAGATTTTCGAGGTGATTCCTCTTGTCCATGAAAGCCTGGATGTATCCATGATTGAACAGGGCTTCGATCTTTATTTGCAATTCGTTTGAAATCGCTCGTAGTACCGGCAACGCTTTCTCCCGGTCTCCTGAAACAGGTTCGTATTCTTGTAAAGGCCAGTACAGGTAAAAGGGGTCTCTTTGAAAAATCGATGGAGATCCATCCAGCCCCATCTTTTGTGAATCCTGGCAAAATTCGTGACTCGACCGGGTTAGCGTTATAATAAGATCGAACTCGTGATTTTTCAGGTTGCTCAAGGATTTTGGATGCAGGTCCTGGGCATCGATGTTTCTCTCCCTTAATACCTGTATTGATAGAGGATCCAGGATACCGGCTTGAAGGCCGGCGCTTGTCACTTCAACAAGGTTATTGCCCATGTGGCGTACCAATGCCTCTGCCAGTTGACTCTTACAGGAATTGAAATTCCCTAGAAAGAGCATCTTGAATTTCTCAACCATGAACACACACCTTTTTCAAATTAATAAATAGCACACCCTATCCAAATTGGGCAATCAATGATAATAGAGACGACAAGACAGTGCGCCAGTGTCTCATTTGGTTATTAAGAAACAATATTAAGGCGTTTTGGTTTATCAAGTGAGACATTTTTTTCACACGCAAAGAAAAAGAACAATAATTTCAATAACAAAAAGTGGCATGAGTATTGCTGTTGAAACCAGGGAGCAACAGGATTTAGGGAAAGGAGATGACTATGCTTAAAACCGTGCCGAAAAGAAGAAGGCATATTCCTGCCTATACTTGCCTGGGTTGTCCGCTTACCAAGAATCGGTCCAATTGGTGCTTCAGGTTGTGCAAGCCTCATAATGGATTGGGGTTTTGCGGCAGGCCCGCTCCCCATGCCTTGCGTGGGCGGATACAGCGGGGAATAGATGCTTACAAACGCACTCATTCCCTGGCAAAGTGAAGACATGGAAAGCGCACACAAGGGGGACGACATGGAGTCTGCGATTTCCTTTGATAGGAACTTGAACCAGGTTATAAACCTCACCAGTGATATGCTGGCGCTTGCTGCAAAGGGAGACCAGGAAAGACACGATCCCTGGTGTGGAATAGTGTACGGAGTGCTTCGCGATGCTGCATACAAATTGCGCAGACTTGCGGAAAAAGAGCTTATAAGGCACAAGGAAAAAAGCGACATGCAGAACATGAAGGAAAGTTGACCTTGGAACCCGGAAATATTACGCGGGAATTTACTTGATTAGATGAAATGTATGTGCATGATTGTGGTTTGAAACGGCTTTTCATAGGAGGTCTTTCATGAATAGGATGGAATCCATTGGTTTGGCCATGAAGAACGAGAGCAACGAGATGAAATGGTATTTCGACCAGGCGGAAAAATCGAGCAATCCTGTCGTTAAGAAGCTCTTTTTGACACTTGCAGGCGATGAAAAGGAACATATAACTCGTATAAAGGCATTGCGGGATCGTCTGGAAAAAGATGGCAAGTGGCCGCAAGACGTTCCAATCGAGGTGAACGGCACCAATGTCAAGGAAGTAATAGACGGTATCCGTGGAGTCAAGAGTTCAAAAGCCGACAGGAACGAGAGCGATATTTCAGCCCTCAAGAGAGCTGCCGAGTTCGAGGACAAGGGCTCCAGGTTCTACGCGGAATTATCAGAGAATTGCACCAATCTCATGGAAAAGAATTTTTTCAAGTTTCTTTCCGGTATAGAGCGGGAACACATGCTGTCCATCAAAGATTCACTGTTTTATCTCGAAGATCCGGAAGGATGGCTGGAACATACGTCGAAACAAGGGCTGGACGGAGCATGATCGGCGACATAGACAGGCTCTTCGGGAACGAACGGGACGGCATTCGCTTGTTTTTTCAGTTCTTGCCTGGTTCCAGTGACTCGCACACTACCCTGTATTGTTCGGTTTCAGGCCCTTGATCCAATATCACGCTCCTGTCCACCAGGTCGAAATCAGTAAACAGACACACCTCTGCTTTTTCCTCACCATCCAATGTAAACGCACCTTGAAGCGGCACGAGGTTACCGCATGTCAGGGGATTTGAAGGGTGGAGAGGAAAGTAGATTTCATCTCCCTGAAAGATCGCAAGGTCCCAGTACAGGCCCTCATTGAAAGGACATGTTACCCTCAACATGAACCGGTCGCCCGGCTCAAAATCTTTCGGGGCGTTTACCACCGTGCCCTGTCTCTCTCTTATTAGGGCCATGGCAAGGTCTCCTCCTTTGACATGTATCAAGGATCCTGGAAAATATGATGAAGCACCATCATGGTTGTGGGCGGACCTATGGCCTGTCCCTGGAATTATCACTAACAGCAAGAGTGCTGCAATTGCCAGCATTGGCGTTGCCGCCAGGGCCGTTCGCTTGATTGCACGGCGATCAAAAGAGAAAATCGTAATCTTGCCGCCCATGGCCGGGGCGGTTTCCAAAGGCTTTAGCCGGCGTTCGTCGCTCCTGATGTAATCGAGTTTAGAAAAACACTCCTGACAAGAAGACAGGTGCCGCTCTACTGACTCGGCATCGGCTGAATCGAGTTCGTTCAGGTTGTACATCTCGAGCTTCAACCATGAAACCGGTTTAGTGCATGCACCTTTCATGTTGTCATGCTCCATTGCCCTTGATCCAGGTTGTTGAGCCTGGATCGTATTTTTTTCAGGTGCTTAAAGACTGTTTTTCTCGTGGTGCCCAGCAGCCAGGCTATCTCTTCCTGGTCCATGTCGTCGAGGAAACGGTAAACAAATATCTCCCGGGATTTCTTATCGAGCCCTCCAATGAGCTTGACCAGAATATCCATGTCCAGGGGCCTGCCGGGTTCGTTTGATGTAATCGAAATGTCATCGACGGGACGGCTTCTTTCCAGCAACTCCCTCCTCTTTTTACGATTGCGAAGTAGATTGAGGCACCTGTTTGTACACGCTCGGTACAAGTACGGCAGTTCCACGCCCGGGGTTTCCTTTTCTATTAGTTCAAGGAAAAGTCCCTGCACCACGTCCTCCGCGTCCTGTTTGTTTCTCAATATTCGTTCACATTTCCGAAGCAGGGCCGGGCCGTATTTCTCATAAGCCTCCATGCCCTACTTGCATACACCATTCCTCTTTCCCAGGTCCAGGCATGCCGGATCGCCACAGGCATCAGGGCCAAGACACACTTTCGGGCAATCCGAGGAGGCGCTGCATCTTTGGCCTATGAATGCACAGAGCGTCAAACCTTGTTCAGCCAGGCATTCATTGCTGATGCAATCATCGTTGAAAAGGCATGGGTCGCCTGTTTTACCTGCGCCCAGTCCCGGCGCACACTGAAAGGGCGGATCTATGAATGCATAGGCATCGTCCATGCCCGCAAGAGACCTTTTTGTACATGCCTGTCCCAAGGGGCAGTCCTGGTCCGAGCAGCATGACGAACACGTTCCCTTGCAGCATATACCTGTACTACATTCCTCGGATGTGACGCATCTTTCACCCATGGCCTTTTGAGAGGACAAGTCACAGCGGGTTGTTTCATGTTGGTTTTCATAGACAAAAGAGCAGGCTTGGCCCTGGCCGCAGTCATTGCTATCTTTACATGGGGTGCACCTGGCCCCGTATTTCAGGTAGCTATCGGATTCCGAATCCAAGTTCGTGCAAAAACCGTTCGAGCACTGGCTGTTCTTTTCGCAAGGAGTGCCGTCAGGCCTGTTGTCGAGATCAAGAGGTGTTCCCATGCAATCCATGCCGTCTTGTACCCTTATTCTTGCGAGAACAGCCTTCCCGGGTCCTGTCTTCCGTACTATGAACCTCACCGAAGAGTACCAGGTAGGAGCCTTGATTTTGTAGTCGACAGGAGTCCAGTCACCGGATGGTATCGGATGGGAATACTCCAATGTTCCATCGTCCTGGAAATCCATTTCGAGGAAAAGCTCGGCCTGGTCGTCTTTCTTGACCAACAGGTCGAATTCGAAACACTTGGGAAGACCGAGTGTGTCATCCAGGTTGGCAAGCTGGCTTAGTTTTACGTCGTTACCGACAAGTGCTACGCCATAATCCTTTTCATGCCACGTAGGAACCCGCTCTATCTTGCCTTCTACGTCCCATGAACAAAGCGAATCCCCGCACCAGAGGTCGAAATCGGGGTTCTGTATCAGGTCGTGACCACAGCCGTTACCCCGGAGGAACAATATGGCTACAATGGACAATATTGTTTTGCCAAGCCAGTCAGGAAGACCGTATTTCTTTTTATTCCCCGATTCATTCGCGCCTGCATCCTTTCTTGATAAGAGATTGTAATTATTCATATTGCACCTCTCACTCCAATGGAAAAAGTGAATCCTCCGTCGTCATGCGTGTCACCCACCAGGTTCTTCAGGGCCGGAGCAAATACGTAACCGCCTTGAACGAACATTCCAAAATGCTGCCAGAACATGGTGCTCAACCCTGCGGACACAGAGATGTTGTAACCATAGTGATATTGAATATCGTTTTCTCCATTCTCGACCGACATGTGGGATTTGACAATCGTCATTCCCCCGCCTGCCTGTATGTACGGTGTCAACCAGTAGTCCAGCAAGGGCAGGGATGCCCTGGCTTCCAGGCTTATCCTGTGGGCCGTCCAATCGAATCTGGATTCTTCGTTGTTCCCGGACTGGCTGTTGATCATTCTCTTATAGTCGCCTTGGTCGAGCGTACTGTAGGTCAGGTCAAGGGCAAGATTCCGCGACAGGTGGTAAAGCAGGGATGCCTGGAGGTAGATATTGTTTCCACTGAAAAGCTGGGCCTCGTAGCCAAAGGTCTCCAGCCGGTCCGTATACTTGTCCGTGCGACCCAGTGTTCCACCGAATGCAAGCTCCATGGAAAACACCGGATCCGGCCTTCCCAAAGCAGCAGCCTTGATGGTGGTTTTGGCTTCTTCCACCGGCTCGCAGTGATTTGTTTCAAGTGTTTTGGTTTGGTTTGCGTCAAGTTTGAAAGAGCACTTTTTTGCATGATTGTCTTGTTTCAAGATGGCGCTGTACTTTCCAGGAACCAGGGCTATTCGCACAAGCCCGCCTTCGGCCTTAAATACCTCTGCAACTACCATGCCCGACGGCCTTGAATACACCAGCAAGTCTCCTTTCATAGCAGCAGGCAGCTCCAGCCTGGAACTGGCCCTTGAAGGGTACGAGAGCACCATGTCGCCCTTGCCGCGAAGATCTGTCTGAAGAGTCACGTGTTGACTTCCGACAGCAGTCGATGCAGTAGAGATCAATGTCCTGTTGTATGCATAACTATAGGCCTCCGACAGGGTCACACGGCCGTCACCATTACTATCCGCAGCGCCTCTGAGTCCACTAACCAAGTGGTTGGTAAAGAAAGAACCGCCTATGTCATCCGATTCCTGGGACAGCTCGTTCGCGGTGCTGGATGCCATTACCACAGTGCCCTTGGTGTTGAGTCCTGATACGAAATTATAAGAGAACGACTTTGCCGGTTTTGCTCCCTTAATATTCGAAATGGCACCTGACTGGCAGGCATCCAGTATTACCAACTTGACTGTCGCAGGCATGGATATTAGTTTTTGCTTCAATGTTGCAAGGCTTATCCGATCTCCTCCAAGATCCAGGTCAGAGGCCCTCGCATGGCCGGAGTAGTAGAAGAGAAAAATGCTTTTTTCATCCTGTAATGACAGGGCCTGAAGTTTTTTAGAGATCTTTTTGATCTGGTCCATTACCTCGACCGCAGATGGATTCGACAGGTGCTTCACGTTTTCGGGCCGGTACCCTCCCAACTCCTCCAGCACCTGGGCCAAACGTCCGGCGTCTGCATCTGGATACTTGAGTTCTTCCTGGCCCTTACCCGGCACGGCACTACTGACTAGCAGGGCAAAGGATTGCAGGGATTGATCCGGCATTGTTGATGCTGTTTCTCCTGCAACCGATATATCGGCCTGGAGAAACGATATGAGGCAAATAAGTATCAAGCTATCCCGGGGTTTGAAGACTCTATAGGGATAATGCATACATTCTGTTGCACTTGACATCATGGCGAATACCTCCCTTGTCTGCCTGTCTAACAAGTTAACACCCAAAGAGCAGATCATGGGAACCAGGACCGCATTTTTTATTTCCCGGGCGACCGGACAGGGCCGGACCCGAAAAGGGGATGGGTGAAGAGTCTCAATTGATATTATTGGTGTTTTATGGTTGGAGTTGGGTTCGCCGCGTCATGAAAATGAAATTATCCAAATATTGAAATAACAGGGACCGTCTCCGGGTGGAAGGATAACAGCAAGTTCCAGGTATATATTTTCCATTGGTTTCAAGGCCTGTCATTTTTCCCCATTCTCCCCAATATCCTATGACTCCGTTATGTGGTGTTGTGTGCAGGGTATAGGCTTGAAGTTGACAGTCAGCACCAGAGGTTGGATTATGCCCGCATTCATGGCCGTCCGCCCCTGGGGGCGCGGACTGGGACGCGCAAAGCCATCTGTTCTATATTGATGTGCGATGATTGATAAAAGGAGGAATTATGGTTATTTTGCGTCGAATTGCGATTTTTTTGGCCGTGATTTTCACCTTGCCGTGCCTATCCTGCAACAACGGCACGTCGGGTGGAGACAAGGACAATTTTGAGAAATCCCGGGAAAAAGTACACGAAAGAAAAGAAGAAGAAACCAGCCGAGAAACAGATGCCGAACCAGATGCAGGGATGGACAAAGACAACCGTCTGGAAGCTGATACGGCCGAACACCCCCCGGATCTCTTTGAGCCCGATGCCGCAGACGCCCTGGAAAGCCGGGAGCGGCATAGCGATTCCGAGGTCCGGGCCGATCGCCCGGACATTGGAGAACACGAAGAGTCAAGCTTGGACGGGACAGACTCGTACGAGCGCGGCCCGGAGGAGAAGCAGGAGCAGGCAGGCGATATGACCGACGGCAGTGGCACGGGCTTCACGGCAGTAACCTTCAACACGGGTATTCACCCCAAGGTGGGCCGGGACGGTTTTACTTCTGACCAGGACAAGTACCTTGGGGACTACTATGGCCACGGCCTGTGCTGGGGACCGGCGATAGATGAGGCAAAGGCGTTCCTCCAAGATGTTTCCCCGGACGTCGTAGTGTTCCAGGAGTTGTTCGACGTGGAGGAATGTGCATCCATTCCTGACGAGGCAAAGAAGGGCTTTGTTTGTGAGGGCTGGTCACCAGGATCACCTGCGGTTACCGAGACGATTCTGGGTCCGGGCTATATCGTGGCATGCAATTGGAACAAGCACGACAAGTGTGTGGGCATCAAGAAGAGCTTTGCGCGTTTGAAGGGCTGTAACAACGACTATTGTCCGGACGGCCTTTTTGGCAGCAAGATCCAGGACTGCGGTGGCGGCGCCCGTGTGGGTCGGGGCGTTCTGGAGGTTTCTACGGGCTCGATATTGACTCTTGTCAATGTGCACGGCTCATCGGGCGTCAAATCAAGCGACATGGACTGCAGGACAAAGCAGGTAGAGCAGGTCTTCCAAGACCTGGGCGATGGCCGGCCCGCAGCCAATGGCGCCATAAACCTGATAATGGGCGACTTTAACACCGACCCGAGAAGTGCAACAGCCCTGGCACTCGACCCGAGCGCAAGGCGTTGGGCCGACTTCGTGGGTAATGGAAAGGATTTCCACTTCATAAACGAATATGTAAAGTCCTATTCGAATACATTCTGCATAGACAACATGATAAGCAACGTACTGGAAGGTGACTGCTGGGTGCCGGGAGTCACCGGCAACCACCCTGATATAAGCCCTGAAGGATACTTCGACCATCATCCGTCTGCCACCTCCACCAGTGACAGGAAGGGCGTCTTCAGTCAGGGCCTATGGGGCGCACTCTGTTCCCGGGTCCCCAGGAGATCTGCCGTAGGTTGTAGTCAGATGACAGCCCATGCACTTGGAATCAACTACTACAAGCTTTGGTTTTTCCTCTTGACCTTCCGCGGCCCTGGGCCATCGGTGATAACCGGCGCCGATGGAATCCACCCAAGCCGAAACCGGCCTGCGCCGGCAGGCTTCCACGTCACACCGGGTTGGTGAGATCCTGTCGTCATGAACAGCGGGACAGGTAGATTGACGGGGTTGGCACGGATCTTCGTACTCGTGGTCTCGGTCAATGTAATGCAGTCATGCAGTAATGCAGTCATGGCCATGTCCGGGGAACGGAAGGAGAGGCCTGTACGCTCGACTCCGATTGTGAGGGCGATCTGCTGTATATCCACGGTTACTGCACCAAGGTCGTATCAAACGATGCGTCACGGTCGTGCTCGTACGCCTCCACGCATTTACCTTGGAAGCAAACCTCTCCCTTGTCGCAGTACATGTTGGCACATGGGTCCTTGACAAACTGCCCGTCCCTGACGCACCACTCGCCGTCCGGGCAAGCAACCCCGAAGCACGGGTCCTGCACACAGGCTCCCGCGACACAAAACCTGCCCACACCACATGATATCCCCTCGCAGGGATCCGGCTCGTCCGCGGGCACGCAGGTATCGTTCCTGCAAAGCTCCTTGGCAGGGTCACAGGACGCGCAAGGGTCCGGCCCCGTCCTCGCGCCGGGTTCCTGCCGGGCCGCGCAGTCCACCCACCTTCCAAGCTCGCAATGCTCGGAGCCCTTTCCACACGCACTCTTGCAGGTCCGGGTAAGCTCCTCGTCCGTGAGCCCGTCGCAGTCGTTGTCAATCTGCTTACCGTGGGGTTACACGTGGCACGTGAAGGAAGAGAAATTGGGACCCAGTCAAGGCCCGGCAAGGGCCTTCCACCACTCGTGGCAAAGGTGCGCGGAGTACAGCTCCAGCTCGGCGTTCCCCATCCAGTTGGCCCCCCAGTAAATCCTCTGGGCCGTGTAGCTCAAGGAGGCAAAGGCCTCG
>JAADFL010000122.1 GCA_013152945.1 Deltaproteobacteria bacterium
CGGATTCCATATCCGCCCGATCGGATTCCATATCCGCCCGATCGGATTCCATATCCGCCCGATCGGATTCCATATCCGCCCGATCGGATTCTGCGTGTTGGGCAGAAATGGATTCTGCCCCTACAATAATTATAATAATGGTTCGTGGTGCCCGATCGGATTGAATATCCGTGCCAATACGGGTATAGAAAAAAACGAAAATGAAATATGATTCAAAAATTCATCGCCGCCGTTCAATACGATTAAAAAATTATGATTATTCGCAGGCCGGAATGTATTTTATTACGATATGTACGCAAAACCGGGTGCATTTATTCGGTGAAATTGTGGGCGAGGAAATGGTGTTGAATGATGCGGGAAAAATGATTTTGACGATTTGGAATGAAATCCAAAATGATTTCAATAATACCCGATTGCATGAATTGATAATTATGCCAAATCATATCCATGGAATTATTGAAATCACCGCCGTAGGGGCGGATTCCATATCCGCCCGATCGGATTCCGCGCACAGGGCAGAAATGGATTCTGCGTGTTGGGCAGAAATGGATTCTGCGTGTCGGGCAGAAATGGATTCTGCCCCTACAATAACAATAACGAAAACGAAAACAATAACGGTTCGTACGGTTGCGGCGGCGGGAATACCGACGATTATTCAATCATTTAAACGGCATTCGACGATTGAATATATTAAAATGGTGCGACAAAACAAATTACCACCATTTAATAAACGAATTTGGCAACGTAATTATTGGGAACATATTATCCGTAATGAAAATGAATATCGCCGTATTGCCCAATATATAATGGATAATCCTGCCAAATGGGCAATGGATAAATTAAATGGCGATGCAGGTAATCATGTGATGGAACCATGGGTAATCTATAACGAGGAACCATGGATGGTATAATCCTTTCCGGATTGACACCAAAATGAGTCAGGGCTAGGATTTGCCGGACTTGTTCGGAACAACAATCGCGGGATAAGGAGGCTCTACAATGCGTTCTGTGGTAATAGCAAGTGCTGTAAGGACTCCAATCGGCAATTTCAACGGTGCACTAAAGAATGTGCCGGCCGATGTTCTCGGAGCACTCGTAATAAGCGAGGCATTGAAAAGGGCAGGCCTGGCACCTGCACAGGTGGACGAGGTTATCATGGGTAATGTATTGCCCCATGGCCTGGGCCAGAATCCTGCAAGGCAAGCTATGTTGAAGGCAGGCCTGGCGGTCATGACAGGCGCAGTCACAATAAACAAGGTATGTGGTTCGAGTCTCAAGGCAGTCATGATGGGTGCCCAGGCAGTAGCCTGTAACGATGCAGACGTTATAATTGCCGGGGGTATGGAGAACATGGACCTTTGCCCGTACCTGGTGCCCAAGGCCCGGACAGGCTACAGGATGGGCACTGCCAAGATCATTGACGGCATGGTGCATGACGGGTTGTGGGACGTTGTCAATAACTACCACATGGGTTACACGGCAGAGCTGGTAAGCGACAAGTTCGATGTTTCGAAGCAGGACATGGATGCCTTTGCATCGAACAGTTTTGCAAAGGCTGTCGAGGCTAGGGACCAGGGTCGTTTCAGGGAAGAAATCGTACCGGTTCCGGTAAAGGGCCCGAAGGGCAAAACCTCGCTTTTTGAAGACGACGAGGCCCCGAAACTCACGCCGATGGAGGTGCTTGCAAAACTTCGGCCGGCATTCAAAAAGGATGGGAGAATTACTGCAGGCAACTCATCAAAGATATCCGATGGTGCCTCTGCCGTTGTCTTGGCAGCCGAGGACAAGGTGGAAGAGTTGGGCTTAAAGCCGCTCGCACGGATTGGTGCCCAGGGGTCGGCCGGCGTTCCCCTGGAGGATGTACTGGTAGCACCAATGCTATCCATACCAAAGGTATTGAAAAAAGCCGGCATGACTTTAGATGACATCGAACTTCACGAGATTAACGAGGCGTTTGCAGCCAGCACGGTGGCGATAATCAGGGAACTTGGCATCCCTGAAGAAAAGGTGAACGTAAACGGCGGGGCCGTGGCACTGGGGCACCCAATCGGGGCCTCGGGCGCAAGGATCCTGGTCACGCTGTTACATGCCCTGAAACAAAAAAACATGACCACCGGCATGGCTTCATTGTGTCTCGGCGGAGGCGAGGCGGTGTCATTGATAGTCGAGAGAATCTGAAAAAAACACAGGAGGTCGAACATGGATATAGTTATTGCGAGTATGGCAAGGACACCGGTCGGAAGTTTCGGTAAAGCACTCAAGGATGTTTCAGCAATCAGGCTCGGCGAAATTGCCGTGAAAGAGGCGATGATACGTGCCGGGATCGAGCCGTCACAGGTGGACGAGGTGATCCTCGGCTGTGTGCTCCAGGCTGGCCTGGGCCAGAATATGGCGAGGCAGGTGGCGGTGAACGTTGGAATACCTGTTGAAAAGACCGCCTTCACCCTGAATCAGGTCTGTGGCTCCGGCTTGCGGGCGATCGGTCTTGCGTCCAGCCTCATAAAGGCAGGAGAAGGCGAGATCTATGTTGCAGGCGGCGCGGAAAACATGAGCCAGGCACCGTTTGCCGTAAAGGCGGCGAGGTGGGGCGCACGAATGGGGGATAGTGAGCTGCTGGACATCATGATACACGACGGCCTGTTCGAAATTTTCAACGGTTATCACATGGGCGTGACAGCCGAGAACATAGCGGAACGATACGGTATTTCGAGGGAGCAGCAAGATGAGTTCGGATTTGTCTCACAGCAGAGGGCGGAGGCTGCAATCAAGGAAGGCAAATTCAAAGAGGAGATAGTGCCGGTCGAGGTTCCCAGACGCAAAGGTGAGCCCGTGATTTTCGACACGGATGAGCATCCCCGATTCGGCACTACCATGGAGGCATTGTCCAAGCTTAAACCAGCCTTCAAGAAAGACGGCACCGTGACAGCGGGAAATGCCTCCGGAATCAACGATAGTGCGGCAGCGGCAGTGGTAATGAGCTCAAAGAAGGCCGAGGAACTTGGAATCGAGCCGCTCGCAAGGATTGTATCCTATGCAACTGCCGGTGTTGAACCGGCATACATGGGACTTGGTCCGATTCCGGCAACCAGGAAGGTCTTTGAAAAGGCGGGAATGAAGGTATCGGACATCGACCTGTTCGAGGCAAATGAGGCGTTTGCATCACAGTCTCTGGCTGTTATAAGGGATCTCGAGCTTCCGCGGGACAGGACCAACGTGAATGGTGGAGCAATAGCGCTCGGACATCCCATCGGTGCATCAGGAGCCAGGATTTTGACGACCCTGGTGTATGAGATGAAACGCAGGGGAGACAAGAGGGGCCTGGCCACCTTGTGCGTGGGCGGTGGAATGGGCGTATCCATGATTGTCGAAAGATAGGCCGTAAATGGAATATGTAACGCGGTTTTGAAATGGAGGAAAATATGGAAATCAAAAAATTCGGTGTCGTCGGCGCGGGCCAGATGGGAAACGGCATTGCGCAAGTTGCTGCAACCAGCGGGCTTTTCGTGGTCATGGCCGACATTGCCGAGGAGTTCGTTCAAAACGGGCTTTCCACTATTTCAAAGAGCCTTGATCGACTCGTTAAAAAGGAAAAGATCAAGGAAAGTGAAAAGCAGGAGATCTTGCACAGGATCGAAGGAACTACTGATTACGGACGTTTCAAGGATTGTGACTTCGTGGTCGAGGCAGCCACAGAGAGGCAGGATCTCAAACTGGACATATTCGGGAAGCTTGACGAGATAACCGGCTCGCAGGTCATATTGGCGACAAATACATCGTCTATTTCCATAACCAAGATAGCTGCGGTTACAAAGCGGCCGGAAAAGGTAATCGGCATGCACTTCATGAACCCGGTGCCTGTCATGAAGCTCGTGGAAGTAATCAAGGGGCTTGCGACTTCTGAAGAGACCTTTGGCGTGACCGTTGATCTTGCAAAGAAATTCGGTAAGGTTCCGGTCGAGGCGAATGACTTTCCCGGGTTCATTGCAAACAGGGTTCTGCTTCCCATGATAAATGAAGCTGTCTACGCGTTGTACGAGGGGGTTGGAACAGTACAGGCAATTGACCAGGTCATGAAACTGGGTATGAACCATCCAATGGGGCCCCTGGCCCTGGCAGACCTGATAGGTCTCGATACTTGCCTTGCAATACTTCGGGTGCTCCACAACGGCCTGGGTGATTCAAAGTACAGGCCGTGTCCGTTACTCATAAAGTACGTTGACGCGGGCTGGCTGGGACGCAAGACCGGCAAGGGTTTCTACGATTATTCAAAGTAGGATGGTTGTAGGTAGCATATGTCGATCGGAAACTCAAAGCTTGACTGTTTTTCTATTCAATCAGGTCCTTTAAATTTGGTGAAGGCGGTACACCGGACAATAGTGTCTCCGACCTGGAAGGGGCCCATGCCCTCCACTTCAAGTACTTGGCCAGACCTGAAAGCAGACCCTGCATGTTGCCGTAGATTCTTTCAACAGGCTCGTCACTGAATGCAGAAACCTTTTTCGTGGCCTCGTCTACCAGCGAAGAAAGACTATCGTCCGATTCTTCAAGGGATTTGATCTTACCCAGGGATAATTGCGTGCTCCTTGCCACATTTTCCAACAGGATTTTCTTATCCTGAGGCTTGAGTCGCAGGAAATCATCCCTGAAAAGCCTGCCGAGTTCCAGTAACCTGGGGATATTTATGCCGGTATCAATGCCCATGGCCTCGCACATCACGACAAAGTCTTCAGTGCTCACGAGTCCGGAGAAAAGATGCTCAAAGTGATAATACCTTCCGGTTCCACCTATGAAAGTGCCGTCTATAATGTTCGCCGGCTGCCCTCCAGTGGAACTTAAGGTGGTCTCGAAACGATTCATTCCTGCCAGTAAGGCTGCAAGGTAGTTAGCCATTCCCATACCCCTGGAGGTATGAAAGTGGGCGAGATGGTACTTCGGATCGGCCCACTTGCCCATTATGCTCTTGTCCAGGATCATCCTGAAATATTGGTACACCCTTGCAGGATCGGCCGAGCCGTCGTGGTCGGCTTGCTCGATGTAATCAGCCCCCAGGTCAAGGTAGGTCTTTGAAAATTCCACCGCCTTGTTCAAGTCGGTAATCCTGTTGCCCTCAATCGGTGAACCCCAGATCGTTGAGACCGTGCCGCACATCTTCATGCCCGCTTCATGCGCCATCTTGGTGCAACGTTCGGTCATTTCCCAGTAATCACCTAGAGACATGCCGGAGTTGACCTTGTGGTGGGCTTCGTCGGTCGAAACCATCTGCAACAAGTAGTCGGGTCCCGTGCCGTGTTTTGCCTTGTAGTCCAGTGCCCTTTGAACCGCCTTTTCATTGATCGTAATAGTGCAAATGGTAACGTCGCCGCCGTTTTGTTTTAGCCGCGATCCCACTCTTTCGCTGTTTAGCAGTCTTGTCAAAAGCTCTTCCACGTCCTTGAATTGCGGAAGGTACTTTGGATGACCAAAGTTGGATACCTCGACGTGCTTGAACCCGGCCAGGATCAAATCTTCAAGCAATTGCAGTTTTTCCCGGACCGGAAAGTAATGTTCAAGCACTTGGAGTCCGTCCCGCACTGTTATGTCTCCGATTTCGACTTTCCTTGGAAGGGCCATGCCCCGATCCTTGTCAGGCATTGGATAAAACTCCTTTTACCCCTTAATGATTCTAGGAAGCATCATCTGGTGTTGGGGGCAGATTTCCTTGGGGTTCTGGTAGCTGCTTTGTGCAAATGCCTTGAGGTAATCCCTCAGCTTTGGCATGGGCACGATCTCATCCACAAAACCTTTTTTTGCGCAGAATATCGGTCTCGACTTGTCATGGTAATCCTTTGCCAGGGCGTTCATCTTGTCTATAACAGGCTGAAGGTCGTTACCTGCGTTCTCCTCTTTAACAAGCCTCCTTGCATAGGCTGCGACAGATGCGGTTTCTCCGTGCATTACGTACACCTCGGTCGTGCCGGCACCGATGGTGAAGGCATTATTCCTGGTTGCCTGTGGCCCACCCATGATGTAGTGTGCCGCTGCCGTGCCCTTTCTAAGCACAAGGCACATCATGGGAACGCCTGAATTTTCTATCGAGTATATCAGGGACTGGCCCAGTCCGAGCAACTCTGCCTTTTCCGCAATATCGCCCACGTCTATTCCTGTCGTGTCCTGTATCCAGAAGATGGGCACCTTGTCCCGTCCGCACAGGGATACGAACTCGTTCATCTTAATCAATCCCTCCCTGTACAGCTTTCCTCCAATGCCTATGTACTTGCCGTCCGCATAACCTGGATAGTCCTTGCCCAGGAAACCTTGGCGATTTGCAATCAGGCCGAGCAGGAAGCCGTCTATCTTGACAAGGCCCGTGTACACCTCAGGCCCGTAGCCGGGCCGAAACTCCATGTGTTCGCTGCCGTCTACCAGCCTGGCTATCACCTGTTCTACATCGTATACAAGTTTTTGCCTGTGCGGCACCAGGTAGTAGAGATCTTCTGCAGGATATTCAGGTTCAGCCGGTTCGGCCACCCTGAAGAACGCCGGATCATAAGATGGTAGGCCTGCAATGGTCTTTCGGAGCGTTTCCAGGACCTCATCCTCTGTTTCGTGCACCGTGCGGAAGAACCCGGTTTCATCGTAGTGAATCCTGGTGCCTCCGGGAGGGGCTTGCTTGAAGTGCTTTGTTGCTTCTATTATTTGCTTTGCGCCATCAAGATCGAAAAAGCCCTTGGGTGACATGCCTGAAACGATTCCGCCGCCGCCCACGGCCATGTTCGCATCCTTGTGAGCATGCATTATGGTAGGACTAATGGCATGGTAACCGCCGCCTGCCGGGTTTGTTCCATAGACCCCGGCCAGAACAGGTACTCCTTTGAGGTTTAGTTCCGCGTGTCTGAAGAATGTTCTGCCCCCGCTCCTGCGGCCTGCATAAACTTCCTCTTGTTGGGTCAATTTGACTCCCGAGCAGTTGAGTACCCACACGAGTGGAACACGCAAACTTTGCGCCATGTCCTGGGCCCTGAAGATGTTTTCAGCCTGGCCCGGCACCCAGGCCCCGGCCAGCACCTTGTTGTCAGATGCAATGACAACACACCTCTTGCCTGAAATCACTGCCAGTCCGACGATCACGCCTGTGCTGTTCTCCTGGTTGAATTGTGGATCATATAGTGTGGTTATCGGAAGGAAGCTGTCCTTGTCGACCAGTTTTTCTATCCGCTCCATGGCCAGCAACTGGCCCCTCTTGTGGATCTTTTCCGCAGGAATTCCCGCATCCAGCACTTTTCTTGTTGCTTCTTGTACCTGCTTTTCTTCCTCCTTGATTGCACTGACATTTTCCCGGCCGGATTTCTTTACATAATCTGGAAGTTTCTTGCCAATCTTCGGCATTTTTTCAAAGTAGGGTCTCATTTTTCAGCCTTCCTCCTTGAAGTCGGCGACCCTCTGCTCGAGGGTGGCCGTAATTCCTTCTCTAAACCTCGGATCTCTGTACAAAAGTGCATCCAAATTCATCTCTATGGTTACAAAATTTTCTTCGTTAAAGGCTCGGTCATCACCCAGGTCATCCAAGATCGAGAAAAGTTCTTTCAACTTTTCTATCGATTGGGGCGCCAACGGTCGCCCGAGCTTCTTTATTTCGTCTTTGACTTCGTTCAGGGGCTTGCCCCAAAGGCCTTTGTATGTATCCGGATTGCTGCGTCTCTCGATGTCTCCGGCCATATCCTCAAAGTTGGCCAGTTTTTGCTCGCCGGAATTTTTCCGGGCAAGCGGTTTTTCAAGGGCAAGCTCCAGGGCGGCCGGGATTAAAAGCAAGGCCGAATGTTTCTCATTTTCCTCAAGGTCTCTTGCGTAAATTTTCGTGTCCTCGTCTTTGTTTCCGGTCCTTTTCTTTTTCGGCAAAGGCCGGTCGATTTGTATGATTTTGTCGTATATGCCGGCCTTTTTCAGGTCTGGTGCTCTTACAACAGGACAGGTCATCGCCATAAATTGCGCATTTTGACTGCCTGCCTTTGTTATTGTTCGACCGACTCCGCCCCATCCCGGAATCAGGCCGATCATGGCTTCGCTGAAACACATGGCAGACCTTGAATCACCTACCAGGTAATCAGCCATCAAGGGAACCTCTGCCGATCCTCCGAATCTTACTCCGCCCCCGCACACGGCCACTGTAGTTACTATGCGGGATGCACGCCTTATTGCAGAGTACAGGGCCAATCCTTTCTTCAGCCGTGCATCGGCCCAGTTGTACAGGGCGTCGATTTCTTGTTCTGACGCCCCCCTCTCCTGAAGTTCCTTCCTTTTTTCGTTCGTGCTATCAAGCCTGTCGAGGCTCTCCTTGAGATCGCCTCCTGCATGAACAGGATCAGTACCGCTGTAAAAGAGCAGGAACTCCAACTTGGAAAGACCTGCATTGAGCCGGTCAAAGCCTTCCAGGTAGGCATCCAGTGCAGGATTGCCCATCTGGTGCACAGGTGGATTGGAATACGTAAACACTGCACCCTTCATGCCTTTGTATTCAATCTCGTCCAGCAGCAAATAGGCATCCTGGTCACGCCACTCATGTATATTTGCTATTATTTTGAAATCTTTCAGGATATTTCCTCTTACTACCAGTTCGGAACCTTTCATGGCAACCTCCCGGGCCAAGTGAATCTAGCGAAGCATCCTGCAGGAGTCAATGACCTGATTTGTATTTCTTTGCAGAAAACAATAAAATTCCGGAAAGCGGAGAGAAAGAAGAAAAGATCAAGATGGCAAGAAGGAAAAAGAAAAAAAAGAATTCTTTTCCGGCTTTAGTCGAAGAAAAGGAAAAGAACACGATTCCGGACCTTAAATCACAGGATGCAGAGTTTCTCGAAGCCATGAGGGGGATCGATATCATTCGGCCTTTGGAAAAATTTCGTTCAAAAGCTAAAAACGATACAAAAAAGAATGGCAATGGGACCGTTGGTGATAAGATCCTTGAACAAGATGCCGAACTTTTCCAAAGGGCTGTACACAGCCTTGACCAGCACACGATCGAGTCGATTACCAGAGAAAAAGACCTTTCAGAAGAGAACTTCAAAAAAGACGGATTCAGGGCGAGACCGGTCAGATCCAGGCTTTCAAGGACGAGCCGGCCCGGAACCGAGTTAGACCTTCATGGAATGCACAAGGCTGAGGCCATTCCATTGTTGCGTTCCTTTTTAGACCGGGCAAGAAAAAGAAAAGAGAGGGTCGTTCTTGTAATAACCGGTTACGGGAAACATTCGGATATGCACGGGCCTGTATTGAAAGAGGCGGTGGAAACCTGGGTAAAGGACAAGGAGGGGTCACAACTGGTGTCAGAAATATACACTGCTCCACAAGAAGACGGAGGTCCCGGCGCATTCTATCTCTTTTTAAAGCCTCTCGAGAAAATCTAGCCAAATAGGCAAGTGAAAACGCAAGAAGAAATCATTTTTCGATGTAATATCTGTCTATCAATCCAGCAAGACCCGGAACCGCCTGTGTCACATGATGCACCGCACTCGAACGCAGCTTGTTGTACATGTTTTCAAGAACACGGTGTTTAGTTGATCGGGCCCGCCTGTCTGTTACGCCAATGAGAGCCTCGGCAACAGGCTCAGACCTGGATTCCATATATGAGCCAAAGGTTCCCTTTTTTGTCTTCAAATAATCATTGTGGAATGGTTCAAGGGCTTCGAGAAACTCGTCCAGCATGTCATCTACCGCCATCCTGGCGGCATTGGGACTCAAACTTTTCAAGACCTTGTAACCGGCCTTTACAGCCATCCCGCTCAATCCCCCCTTGCTCTTAACCTCTTGTTCCAGGAGTTTTACACAATCATCCAGTATTCGCTCCCGTTCCTTTGGCAGGGGCAATTTTTCAACCAAGCTTGACATATCATCCTCCTCCTAGGTCCCGGCATGATGTAGATATCAGAGCCCGGGCCGGCGGTCAAATATTCCACGGGATATGCATGGCTTGTTGGTCAACAGGTTTCTTTAAATAGCTATGAATTCTGCACGCCGGTATACTGCGGCTTGACCACGTCGCCGCTCCAGACTAGGCTCTGGTGTCATTGAAACAGTAACGGCATGATTTAAGTAAACGGAGATTCGAACATGAAAGAAAACAATATCTCCAGGTACCAAGCGTTGTTTGTAGCCGCCTGTATTTCAACGATCATCGTAACCGCCGGAACAGGCAGTGCTTCACAGGAGGCACGAAAGGATCGTGAAGGCATTCAGGGCATGAGTCTCAATGATTGCTTGAAATACGCCTTGGAACACAGCCCTGCGCTGGATGCGGAACATGCCGGAGTGGAAGCAATGGAGGCCAAGAGGTTGCAGGCGGTCTGGTCCTGGATTCCCAGGATATCAATAAGTTCTATCCTGGCCGGGCCTACATCCAAGGCAGAGCTTGCTTATGACCCTGTTACAAGGAGTCGCGATCCTTCGAAAACCGGGTCTGTGGCACTCGACCAGGCATCGGGTGACGGCGAGCTGAACTATGGAGAGGAAGTAGGAGTCATGTGGCGATTCGGTATTCAGGCGGTCATGCCCATCTACACTTTTGGTAAGATATCCAGCCTGAAAAAGGCTGCTGAAAAAGGGCTAGAGGCTGCAATAGATTCAGAAGCCATGAAAAAACAAAAATTGAAAAGGGACATAAGGAAAACATTCTTTGCATACCAGGCGGCCAGGGAAATTCTTGCTGTACTGAAAGACGGCTCGCGCAAGCTCGACCAGGCCGAGCAAAAGGTCTCAGATTCCCTGGATGAAGATGAAGACACATATTCCGAGACCGACCTCTTCAAAATCCGCGTGTACGGGGCAGAGGTCAAGGCCAGGGTTGCGGAAACCAAAAAGATGGTAGCCATGGCCGAAGAAGGCATGAAATTCTTGTTGGGCTGGCCGGGCAGACAGCAACTCGTCTTGGAACACGAAGACCTGTCAGAGGAAAAAGAGGTGTTGCAGGACCTGGATACTTTACTGGGCCTGGCCAGGAAGGAAAACCCGATTGCAAAGGCTGTCACCTGCGGCCTGGCTGCAAAAACTCAAATCGTGTCCAATAGAACCGCGAATTTTTTTCCGGACCTGTACCTTGCCGGCGGCTTCAATTACTCTGTTGACACGGCGGCGCAGGATCTGCACAACCCGTTTCTGTATGATAACCGCAACTTTAAAAGCGCGGGAGCTTTCATTGGACTCAAGTGGAACATCGATTTTCCCATGCTTATTGGCCGGCTGAAAGAGGCACAGGCGGAATTGAAAAAAACTGAAGCCGCAAGAAAGATTGCTTTGGAAGGTCTTTCTCTCAAGGTCAAGGAGGGTTACCTGGAAACAAAGAGGGCCGCCGCTGCATTGGTTGCATACAAGAAGGCCCGGAAGGCTGGCAGGAGCTGGCTGGTATCCGCGACTCTGAACTGGGGCGTGGGCACGCTGGAGGCAGACGACTTCATCGATGCCATAAAGGCCTATTCTGTGGCAGAGATTGCATATACCAAGGCATTACTCGAATACCACGATTCATTGGCTGACCTTTTGTTCAGGGTAGGTGTTGAAAAAGGTATACGAGCCGACAACAGAGGGAAACAAAAATAGTAATCGTTTTTTCAATTCATGTACTATAACAATCAATATTATTTAATAGCAAGGGATAACGAAATATATGTTTTTAAACTTACCTGTTCCAGGTTGACATTGGACCCGATAAACCTTATAAATATAGATGATGGTGTATGGATTGTGGGTAATTGAGGGGCATAAAAATCAGATTCTGGTCCAGGTTTCCAGAATTTTCCACACAGGACAAAGGAGTTGTCATGCAAATGAATCTTCGTTTCAAAGGCATGGAGTCCACAGATGCTCTGAAGGACTATTTCAAGGAAAGAATAGCCAAGGTTAAAAAGCACGTTCCGGTCAATACAGTGATGAATGTAACGTTGGCAAAGGAAAAGGTACAGGGGCAGGTTGAGGTCAGCTTTCGCTATAATGGAAAGAGTATAGTTGCTGCAGAACGTTCGGAAGACATGTACAATGCCATCGATACGGTTGTAGATAAAATTTCAAGACAGGTGGCCAAGGCCAAGGAAAGAGCAAGGAGCAGGACTTCGAATACTATTCGCGAGATCAGCACTTCCTAGAGATAGCTGTTTTCTGGTACTTCTCGTCAATCCAGCGAAAAAATATTTTCTATTTTACTGTTCCGGTTGTGGAACTTATCTGAAATAAGAAAAGCATTGCCACAATATCAAGATGTTTAAAAACTATTTTATTTAAGCAGTCCGCAAATCACTTTTTTGCTGGTTTTTTAACTGGTTTGTCTCCCTGTTTGACTGCCGGCTTAGATAAGTTATTTTTCTTGGCCTGGTTTGCATCTGTTTTCTTTGTTGAACTTTCCATGACAGGCGCTTTTTCCTTGGCAGGTGTGGTGATATTTTCTTTGTTGCTTTCCTTCCCGCCGGATCCTTTAGTTTCTTGAGCCATATCCTGGCCTTTTGCCTGACTCGCCTCTCCTTGCACCTGCTTTTTCGTCTCGGCCGTTTTTTCGCCTCCCCTGTCCACCACCTCGTTGACCACTTTCTTCTCTCTTTCTTCAAGATTTTTGAATTCATTGTTGCTTGAAGAAGACAAGTATGCAAGCAGAATAGAATTCCCCATGAAGAGAATGGCAGTGATCGTAGTGAGCTTGCCGATAAATGTCTGTGCTCCCCTTGCGCCGAACATGGTCTGGGTAGAGCCTCCGCCGAATGCCGCTCCCATGTCTGCACCCTTGCCGGATTGGAGCAATACCACGAGAATCAGAAAAAAACATAGAAACACCTGGAAGATTGCCAGAATGGTGTACATCTTTTCCTCCCTGGCCCATGACGGAAATACATCCCGTCCTCGAAAAAGATTATAAAACTAATCGTCCGGACCGGGATAAGTCAACAAGAAAATCTTTGCAAAGAGAAAGATAGTCCTTGTAACCTTGTTTTAATTGTGCTAGGCAATCTTGCTTTTTGTTTTGTGCTTTTTGACGGCAAAAAGTTCTTTTAGGCGACAACAGATGCGTGGGTGGCGGAACTGGTAGACGCGCAAGGTTGAGGGCCTTGTGGGCGTAAGCCTGTGGGAGTTCGAGTCTCCCCTCACGCACCATTAGATTGCTACAGCGGTCTGGATACGAGGAGGACGATTTTTATTCGTCTTACTTCCTGGTATCAAGTACCGCTGTTTTCGTACATGGAGGCTCAAAATGGCAAAGAAACAAGTTGAAAGCAGGTCTGGAAGTAGAAGCTACAGAGTTAAAAAGGGGACAAGTGGGCCAAGACAAGTAAAGAGAAGCACCCCTGCCAAGAAAAAGTCTTCGCATCAAACCACGTACAATGGCGGCAACGGCCTCGACCACCTGGGGTTTCAAGAATCCCTTGACAGGGTTGCAATCCTATTTTCCGGAGGACCTGCACCAGGAGGAAATGCAGTCATAAGTGCATTGGCGACACAGTTTCTCAACGACGGCGTAAGCGTGGTGGGTCTGCTCAGGGGTTTCCAGTACTTGCAGCAGTTCGATCCACGTCAAGGCAAGGTAATGGTTGAGGGCGAGCATTACATGGATCTCAAATTGGGCCATGTCACCGGCATCCGTCACCTGGGAGGCACCATATTGAAAACATCCAGGGCCAATCCAGGCAAGGTCGAAGGTAACGAGATAAAAAAGTTGTCGGATCTAAAAGACCCTGCCAAGACGGATGGCTTGAGAAGGGTGATAGCGGCATTGAAGAGGCTTCGCATAGACGCTCTTGTGACAATAGGCGGTGATGACACCTTGAAGACGGCAAATTACCTGCGGCACATGGGCGTCAACGTGGTTCATGTCCCAAAGACAATAGATAACGACTACTACGGTATATCCTGGACCTTTGGTTACTTCACCGCCATAGATGTCGCCAAGGACCTGATTGTCAACCTGTACGCTGACGCAAGGAGCACGAATAGTTATTTCCTGGTCGAGTGCATGGGTAGGAAGTCAGGTTGGTACACATATGGAGCCGGTGTTGCAGGGTTGGCGGTTCGCATGGTGGCGGTTGAGGACATTAAGGGAAAACTTGATGTTGAACGCCTTGCAGTGGACTTAACCAATCTCATTATACAAAGGGAGCGTATGGGCAAGAAATACGGTGTAATTGCGGTTTCCGAAGGCCTGGCGGACCTGTTGCCGGAGGGTGAGAAACCCCAGCGTTTCGATGAACATGGAAACGCAGTCTTGAGTGACGCAAAGATATCGAACAGGCTGGCCTATGCCATGGAGGCCGAGTACAAGAGAATAACCGGACGGCGGAGGAAGATAGTTCCCAAGCTTGTCGGGTACGAAACCAGGTCCGCGCCCCCTTGTGCCTATGATGTGCTTCTAGGGAGCCAACTCGGCATGGGGGCGTACCGACTTGTAAATGAAGGTAGGTTCGGCCAAATGGTGAGTGTGGGTGAAAACCTGCAGATAGAAGCAATTTCATTCGACGAGTTGATCGATCCAAAGACCCTGCGTGCCAGGGTGAGGTTCGTTCCTACCAACGGTGATTTCTACAAGCTCAAGCAGGCCCTTGAATTCAGGGCAAGAACCGAGCTGTTCGAGAACGGCGAAAGAGTCGAAAGCGCTGTTTTCGGAAATGAACACGGCAAAAGGAAGTACAGACAAGTCTAGAGCAGTGGATCCGACAAGATCAGTTTAAAAAGCTTTGATTGCTTCCATCCTGTGTTCCATGTGATATGTTTTCCATATGAAAAGATTGGGATTGAAATCCTTCCTGAGCCAAATAGCGGATTTTGTCAGGGGTGCCCTTAAAAAGGATCTTACCCAGTTGACCGGGCTCGACCAGGTGGTGGTTTATCCGGTCAGGTTTTTTCTATATGTGGGACGGGAGCTGCATAGGGACAATTGCTTCCAGCAGGCGTCCGGTCTGGCATTCAAGACCGTAATATCCCTGGTTCCGTTACTTGCAGTGGCCTTCAGTCTTCTTAAGGTCTTCGGCGCATTCAAGGATGCGGGATCAAAGATTATCAGCCTGATGCTGGCGCTGGATGTATTTCCCGTAACCGCCGAGAAGGTTGCCGAGTACTTGACCGGCCTGACCTCACAAGTCTCTGCCGGTGCTCTCGGCGTGGTTGGTATGAGCACACTGATTATCGTTGGAATACTGCTATTCGACAACATCGAAAGAATTTTTAATGATATTTTCAAAGTGGAGAGAAGACGATCTCCTGTGTCCAGATTCCTGACATTCTACGCAATAATAACACTCGGACCTCTCGCGCTTGCGGGTTCACTTTATTTTACGGCGGGAGTGGGACGCCAACTGGGCGGCGGTACGTTCGTTCACTTTTTTCACAAAGTTTTCATGCCTTATCTGCTGCCTTTCATGATTTCATGGATCTCTCTCGCCTTTACCTACTGGTTTTTACCCAACACTCGCGTGAGTGCAAAGGCGGTGGCGGCAGGCGGAGCCATTGCAGCCTTTTTATTCGAGATAGCCAAGTTCCTTTTCAAGTTGTATATAACCGGTTTCGCCTTTTCCAGTTGGGGCAAAATCTATGGCGCTCTGGCATTGTTCCCGATTTTCCTTGTGTGGGTATATATCGCCTGGATTATATCCCTTTTCGGAGCCGAGGTGGCGTACACCCTGCAAAACATGCATGTCTTGATGGAAGCCGACCAGGAAAGAAGGAAGAGGCTTTCCGAACGGGTTGACGAGATCTTTGCAGCCCGTTTATTCCTTGAAATCGCCTACAAGTTCAGGAGCAGGGGCGGACCGGTATTGGTATCGGATCTTGCATTGACATTTCGGATAACAGGAGGCCTTGTCGAAAAGGTTTGCCGGAGATTCATCGACGCAGGCCTGCTGATTCGGGTGTCAGGGGACAGGGATGAACCGGCATACATCCTGTCCAAGCCTCCGGACCTCATAGGATTGAAAAACCTGTTTTCTGCATTCAGGGTTGGATACCTCGACATCGAAGCAGAACTACACGGGAATGATGTTCAGTCCAATTTCTCAAAATTGAAAAGGAGGATGGATCAAGCCCTGGAAAACATAGTCTACAATGTCACAGTTCAGGACATACTGGATGACGCCATGAACGGTGAAGAGAGTCATCATGCAATGGAAAACCACCATGATGGGGATGCAGGAGAGGAGGATGCTTGACATTGTTTGCCCATGTGCATGGCGAATGTGGACCTAAAACCATTAAACTATAACGGGCAAGCGATCGGAGCGACAGGCAAAGGCTCCATGATTCATGTCCGGCTTTTTACAAAGCTAACGCATTTGATCGCTAACATTATTTCTTTCAGGCCAATAAGATAGCCGGAAAGAGAAATGGATATTATGAACCTGGACAACCCCTTTTATTCATTTCTTTGAGGCAAGTGCATCTTGAGTATCTTCAGACAATTCTTAATCCTCCTGGAAACCAGTTGATCCTTTTCGTGTCTCAGTACGGTCTCGAGTGGTTCTATCGCCTGGGTGTCCCCAATTTTTTCCAGGGTCTCGATTACAGCCAGCTTCACTGCCGTATCCTTGTCGTTCAGTCCGTCCAGTAGGGCATCTACCGCAAGAGGACCGCCGACAATACCAAGAAGCCTTGCAGACCTGGAACGCTTGTTGCGATCCGGGTCGCGCTTCAGGGTTAGCACTTGGGTTCCGGCATCAATATAGTCACGAAGCATTACCAGCGAACGCATGGCCGCGTCCCGCACCTTTTCCGCTTCCAAAGCATTGTCCAGGACAGCCACCAAGGCATTTACCGCCTTTTCATTTCCCACCATGCCAAGTGATTGGGCCGCAGCAAGCCGTACCTTCCATCTCTTGTCTTTAAGAGCATCAATAAGTGCAGGAACAGTATCCTTGTGATTCAGATGCCCCAAGGCCCTTGCCGCTTCCTTGCGAACCCACGGCTCTTCATCATGCTTGAGAATGTTTATCAGATCCGGCACTGCAGATGGATCGCCGATGGCGCCCAAGCCGATCGCCGCCTGTCCCCTGACTGCAAAGTGCTCGTCCCCGAGTGCGATTATCAGAGGTTTGACTCCCATGGGATCTTTGAGTTGTCCCAGTATGTTGGCTGCCTGCAGCCTGACCTTGAAGCTGTCCGATGTCAGCAATTCCGATGCCAGGAATTCCACTCTTGCCGCTATCTTGTCCTTGCCCAAAGCAGATCTCTTGGAATCAGTCGCCTGTGCCATAGCCTGGCAAGGCAGTATTATTGAGAAACAGAAGATAAGTAATGTCGTAAAGCTTCCCCTCATTTGACCATCCGCAGATCGATCGTGAACATTGTCTTCAGATCGATCAAAAACGGCTATCCGCCCGTAACTCCATCTGTTCGGAAATTGATTCTAATAGGCGCTCATAAAGATTTCAAGCAAATTAAGATCCTTTTATATTCATGTTTTGAGCGGATCCATTTGACGCCGGTTTGCAATGGTTGTTTTTGATTGAATTGTTTCGCCCCGGTTTGACCGAAAGCCTGACTGGTGATAGTAATACTACAGGTATATTGGCGAATCAGGGAGATAAAAAGTGCACGAACTTTCTCTTGCAAGAAGCATCGTAGATACGGTGGTTTCGAGATTGTCAGGTATGGATTCACATATCACTGTAAAGAAGATAGCATTACGAGTCGGCCCCCTGGATGCGGTGGTGCCTGATTCGCTCCAGTACTGTTTCGATATGTGTGCGGATGATACTCCTCTGGAAGGTGCGGAATTGAAGGTAACCGTGGACACAATCGACGGAAGGTGCAGAGATTGCGGCAGCGTGTTCGAGGTGGAGCAACCTGTCTTTCTTTGTCCCAGGTGCCATGGACCAAATATCGAGTTGGAGCAGCTTCAGGCACCGGTAATTGAAGCCATTGATTTTGATGACTGGCCGGGTGATGCCTCGGATGAGGGGCTTTGACTTTCCGGTCCCCGGTCTGCTTTGTACGGAGTAGCCGAGAAATGAGCTAAGAGATAAACCAAAAAATATGAGAACATATTGCATGGGAGCCGGTCATGAGTAATGAAAGCCGCCATCTTCCGCTTTCTCAAATTCCTTACCTGAAAAACCTGGTAATAGTCATGACTGTTTCTCTCCTGGTCATGACCCCGAAAAATTCCCGGGCCGAACACGAAAATAATGACAAGTGCCCATCCAACGACGAAATAGTGCTCGACGCCGATGGCAATGGATCTACAACAGGTACTGTAGATGAATGGGACAGCGCTGACTACTTCAAGATAGTTACCCTGGCAGACGGCAAGATATCTGTAGATCTCAACTGTAAGGGTTGGTCTGATGCGGATCTCGATCTTTACCTGTACGACTCTGCCTGCAAAGAAAAGAAAAGCTCCTGGGGCGTTAGCTGCGATGAAAACCTGGACTACACGGGCCCGGCCGGCACGTACTACATAAAGGTTGATTACAACTGGGACCCGGATGGTTCGAATCCTGCACAGGACTACGAACTACTGGTCAACACACCAAGTGTCCCAAAGGATCTGATCTCGGTGATTGCATCTCACCCGACCACAGAGCCGCTGCCGACAATGAGCGTGGACCAGGTGTTGCTTAAAACCGAGCTTTCAGTTCAGAACGCAGGAGGAAGCCTTAAGCTCCAGTCCCTCGCGTTTACCTTCAAGAATACCAATGATGCCGATATTTCAGCAGTGAAATTGTACTGGACCGGTTCAGACACCTTTTCAACCGCCATTTCACTTGGAAGTGCAACCATAGACGGTTCACACAAAGCTTCATTTTCAGGCCTTTCAAAGGAACTACCGGGGAACGCCTCTTCTTATACGTGGCTCACGGTCGATGTTGTGGAAGGCGCAGGTGTCGGTGACACTGTCGACGCCATGATTGCAGCTCCTTCCGATGTCGTAGTTGCCACGGACAGCACCTTTAATCTACAGGGTGACCCGGACGGCGCACGGTCGATTCTTCGCGGAGACGGGGACGCGTGTTCAGCACATGTGGATTGCCTGTCCCAGCACTGCAGCAATAACATTTGCTGCAAAAGTGGAAGTTGCTGCCGGCAGCCCTCGGATTGCGGGGATCCCGGATGCGTGGATTCGTGCAGCCTCGATTTCATCTGTGCCTTTAAAACAACCGGCAGCCATTGCAGTACCTGTGCTTCATGTGACGGGCTTGGTTATTGCAACCAATTCGCCCAGGACAACACAGACCCGTTCGATGACTGCCCGGAGTGCGACGTCTGCAACGGTAAAGGCGCATGCAGAACCGTTCCGCCGGGCCAGGATCCTCTTGGTGATTGTAATGGACCGTGCCTTACGGGTAGTTGCAGCGGTGTTCCAGGCCAGGGATGTGCAGTAGTTACCCAGGGTACGCAGTGCAAGGCGGCAAAGTGCGCTAACGGGGTCCAGGAGCCTGCGGATTTGTGTGACGACAAGGGTGTTTGCCTGGATTCCGGGACAAAGGACTGCGGACTGTACCAATGTAATGGAGACCAATGCGGTACCACGTGTTCGAATGAGGCCGGTTGTGATCAGGAAGGCTTTTGTGATGTTTCGGGTCAATGCACAACGGATCTCGATGATGGTCAGGCCTGTGACAACGTGGTTGTTGCAGGAGCAGATCCTGATCATGCATGCAAATCAGGAATATGCATGACCGACGATTACGACGGCCAAGGTGCTTTCTGTGCGCCGTCGCAAGCAGTATGCGTCCACGATGGACAGATCTACCAACCCCAGGATGTCTTGTGTTCGAACAATGACTTTGCCAAAACCTGCCAGGGGAATTCCGGGTGGAGCGCAGAGCAGGATTGTAATACCAATGCAGGTCCTTGCGATGCAGGTGGAGGCCCGGGATCCGGTTACCAGCCGCCGGAAACCTGCCAGTCAGGCCAGGGCGGAGGGTGTAAGTCCAATGGTTGCACGAGTTGCAATCCGTACATGGCTGCCAAAACCTATGATTCCTGTATAGACAAGTGCACAGGAGACGAGGATTGCTGGCCTGGATATCACTGCGAGGGTGACAAGTGTGCCGCAAACAAACCTTATGGAACAAAGTGCGACAATGACTCCGAATGCGCAGGAGATGGCGGTGGCACCGGCCATTGCGTGGACGGTGTATGCTGCAACCTGGCCTGTGATCAACCTTGCCATACATGCAACCTGCCTGGAAGCGAGGGAACATGCTCCCAGGTTCCGGCAGGCCAGGATCCACGGGATGATTGCAAGGCCGATGATGCCACGAGCTGCGGTCAAAACGGTTTTTGCTCTGGAGTAGGATCACATTGTGCAAAATATGGCCAAGAGACCGAGTGTAAACCGCAAAAATGCCAGCAGGGATGGCTCGAATTCGCATGGACCTGTGACGGTTCTGGAAATTGCAAAGAAAGGGGAGGTCGGGAATGTCCTACCAAGCAATGTGATGGTAATGCCTGTGCAGGTGGAGACACGGATGTAGACACGGACACGGATGTAGACACGGACACGGATGTAGACACGGACACGGATGTAGACACGGACACGGATGTAGATACGGACACGGATGTAGATACGGATACGGATGTAGACACGGATACGGATACGGATACGGATACAGATACGGATACGGATACGGATACAAATACAGATACAGATACTGATACGCAAACAGGATCGAATTGCAAGCAAGACGGCCAGTTTTGTTATACAAGCAATGACTGCTGCGAGGATTTGTACTGTGAGCCACTGGATCCGATGCTGCCTGAAGAAGGTGGAACGTGTAAGCCCAAGG